>DATESM010000121.1:0-8823 GCA_035270805.1 Bacilli bacterium | reverse complement strand
CCATCCGTCGGAAGTAGGAGTCCACTTTGGTTCATCATAATGAGTAAGCCAATCGTTTTTAGCGCGACAGTTTTCCCGCCAGCGTTTGGACCGGTAATTACGACGATACGATTAGTTTCATCGATGTTAAATGTATTGGCCACGACTTCATCTTCAGCGATAAGTGGGTGACGGGCCTTAGGTAAAAAGATTTCTTGGCTATCTTGAATTTGCGCAACGTAGGCATTCATATTGCGGCCTAATAAACCTTTAGCAAAAATAAAGTCCAAACGCCCAATTAACTCATTATTTGCGAGAATAGATGCTTCATGTTTTAGCATCTCCATCGTTAATTCGCGAAGAATACGATTGATTTCACTGAGTTCGTCGTTTTTCGCATTAATGAGCCGATTGTTAAGTTCGACAATTTGACTCGGTTCGATATAGACGGTTTGACCTGTCGCACTGATATCGTGAATGATGCCATTGACATTGTATTTTTCACTTGCTTTGATCGGAATGACGTAGTGGCCATTACGCATCGTAATGAGAGAATCACTAATCACTGCCTTGTAGGTGTTTAAAAGTTCGCCACTCGTCCGATTGATTTTATTTTCAAGCGTGAGAATATCTTTTCTAATCTTCTTTAGCTGCGAGGAAGCACTATCTTTAATTGTTAAACTTGGACTGACAACCATCTCAATTCTCGTTGATAAAGGCGTCAGATCGATAAACTGTGAAACGAGTCGACCAAGCAGACTATCTTTATTTGTCTTTGACAGTGCCATATTCGTAATCTTTAGACTAGCCTTAATATCGCTGTTAATGTGGTCAAAATCAGCAGGAGTCAAAATATTACCACTGCGCGCACTATGAAAGGCAATACTTAAATCACTGGAATTATTGAGTGGCAGCTCACCATGTTGAAAAAGATAGGACTGCACCTCTCTCATGAAGGCTAGTTCTTCCTTGAGACTGTCTAAATCTTTAAAAAGACCAAGCTTCAGGGTTAAATCGCGACCTCTGACTGTTTTGGTGAATGTTGCAAGTCGTTGCCTAATGGTGTCAAATTCAAATATATCAAATATAGATTTCATAATACAATTTTAACATATTAGTAGGTGAATTTAGTCTAAATTTAGACTTTTTAATTGCTGAATACGTGAAGAATTCATCGCAATTTATGATAAGATTAATTTATGAATATAAAATACACAACAATCAAACTAACAAAAAGTGACTTCAAAAAGCTATGTGCTTACTATAAAGCCTATGAAAAACAAAGTAGCGGCGCCTACATTGCCTTCTATGCGGAAGTCAAAGACTTAAAAATCACAGCGTATAGTTCAACCAAAGATCCACTTCATTTTAAAGTGACCTTCAGTGGTGCCCATATTGAAAGCGAAGCCGTTAAATGGAGCCGATCTTTTGTCGTTAATGAGAAAGAATCGGTTTCAAAACGTCAAGAAAGTCAAAGTTTTATTTATTATGGTCCTCAATATGGTAGTGATGAAGTTGGATTTGGTGATTTTTTTGGCCCACTTGTTGTCGTAGCGGCCTATCTTGATGAGCAAGCCTATCACGAATTATCATCATTTATCATCAAAGACAGTAAAAAGATTACTGACGATTACATTCTTAGCCATGTTCCTTTATTACTTAATCGTGTCCCCCATAAAGTTAACATCGTCGATAATGTAAAATTTAATGATTTGACCGCTAAAGGCTACAATATGAACAAAATAAAGGCGATGCTTCATCTCCATGTTCTCAATTTGTTAAAGGGTGAAATCAATATTAAGGCAACGGCGTTCATTGATCAATTTGCTAGTGAGGAAAACTTTGCTAAATATACAGAGGGTATGAAACCAATTGATGACTTAGTGATGAAAGAAAAAGGTGAGTCACTCTATCCTAGTGTCGCCCTTGCCAGTGTCTTGGCCCGTTACTACTTTTTAGTAGAAATGGATAAATTGTCAACTAAATTCAAGACAAAAATCCCGCTTGGTGCTTCGCATCTAGTCGATGAATTTGCCCGCGAATTTGTAAAAAAGCACGGCTTAACCGTGCTGAATAAAATTGTTAAACAAAACTTTGCTAACTACCGTCGTTTAACGACTTAATTGGTCAATTATATTGGCAAAGTAATAAGGCAGTGGCGCGAAAAGATTGAGGCGTCTTTTTAAAGTTGGATGCATGAAAACAAGGCGTTCAGCGTGGAGTAGTTGTCCGCCCTTATATAGACTTTTGTTATTGCGACCATAAAGGGGGTCACCTTCCACAGGATGACCAATATAGGCCATATGTACACGGATTTGATGTGTTCTTCCTGTCTCAAGTTTAAGTCTAACAAGGGTGTGGTTGTGATAGCGTTCGACGACTTGGAAATGCGTAGTCGCCGCTTTGCCTTCTTCGATATCAATCCCCATACGCATCCGATTTTTTACATCGCGTTTGAGAGGGGCAATAATCGTGCCACCTGGTTCTTTGATAATACCGGTAACCAGCGCTAAATAAAAGCGCTCGACTTTGTGATCTTTGATTTCTTTAGCCATAAATTGATGGGCTTTGTCATTTTTACAGACTAGTAATAAACCCGAAGTATCCTTGTCAATACGATGGACAATACCAGGACGTTTAACACCGTTGATAGTCGATAAGTCTTTAATATGGTATAAAAGCGCGTTGACGAGTGTATCTTCATAGTGTCCATGCGCAGGATGAACCACCATCCCCTGTGCCTTATTGACGACAAGGACATCACTATCTTCATAGACAATATCAAGGGGAATATTCTTGGCGGTAATGTCACTATCTTCACTGGCCATCTCACCAAAGACTATCGTGTCATCAAGTTTAAGTTTGTAAGAAGCTTTCGCGGGATTATCATTGACAAAAACAAGATTGTTTTCAATCAAAAGTTGAATATATGCGCGGCTTTTGTCCTTATTGATTAGCGTTAAGGCCTTATCAATGCGTTGTCCAACATAACTTTCATCAACACGAATTTTCGTCATTTTACTTGTTTGATTCATCGCGAGTTCCTGTGGTTTCTGCCTTTTTCTTTTCTTTACCATCATCGATAAAGGTGAGAATACTAAGGCCAATAAGTCCAACGACTAAACACATATCGGCAACGTTGAAAATCGGAAAATGGTAGTCACCAAATTGAAAATGAAGAAAATCAACAACACCTGCTCGACCCGTCAGCAAGGTATAAAAAGCGCGATCAATAAAGTTGCCTAGAGTTCCGGCAATAACGACGGCCCAGGCGGCCTTATAGATATGAGTCATCACCTTCCGTTTCATGATGCGGTAAGTGAGCATTGCCGAAGCGGCAAGGAGACTAATCAGGGCTAATAGCCATGGATAATCCGCCAAGATAGACCAGGCAGCGCCTGTATTTCGATGATAAGTAAAGTAGAAGAAATTTTCAATAATTGTTAACTGATAGCGAGGGCCTTGTGTGGCTTCGAGATGCAAAAAGAGTGCTTTAGTTGCTTGGTCAATGACAAGCAGTATCACGAGCAACCAATAAAAACTAAAGATAATAGCGCGCCAATTGATCCTTTTTAATAGATTATTCTTCATGGAATTCTCCAATCACACTATGACAGCGATGACAAATATGACCAGCTGGGGTTGTTTCGAGTTCGCGGTAATTCCAACAACGTTCACATTTTTCACCCTTGGCCATTCGCACGCTGACGGTTTGTGCATCATCACTAATGACAACACTAGAGACGACAAACAATCTGGCTAACTCTTCACTATCCAATGTCAATAAGGCAGTTTTTAATGTTTTATCGCTTGGATTGATCACAATTTCAGCTTCTTGCGCACTACCAATTAATCCTTCACTTCGTTTCACTTCTAAGGCCGCAAGTACATCATCTCGGAGATGATTAAAACTTGCATATAGTTTGAGGACATCTTCTTCGTATATATGTGTGACTTCAGGGAATGATTCAAGTTGAATATTTGCTTTTTTATGTTTAAGCGGCATGTTCTCATACACTTCTTGCATTGTAAAAGAAAGAACAGGAGTTAATAGTTTCATCAATGTTGTGGATGTTTTGGCTATCACACTTTGCACCTGGCGACGGCGGAGAGCATCAACACTTTCACAATAGAGGACATCTTTAGTGATATCTAGATAGAAACTTGACAAATCATTACTAATAAAATTGAGCATTTGTGTAATACCGTTCGCAAAATCAAAACGATTAAAACTATCAATCACACGATTTTTTACTTCTTCTAGTTTGGCCAGTAAGAAAGTGTCTACAAGACTAAAGTCAGTAAAAGCTAGACTGTCTTCCAAATCAAAGACGGCTTCACCACTTTGGAGATTGCCTAACATAAATTTGAAAGTGTTACGCACTTTGCGATAGATTTCTGATATTTGTTTAATGATTGACTCACTAATGCGGACATCATCTTGATAGTTAATAGTCGCTCCCCAAAGGCGGAGAATATCCGCGCCAAATTCATTAGCGATTTTTAATGGATCAATCCCATTTCCTTTAGATTTTGACATTTTATCCCAGTTTTCATCCATGACAAATCCATGACTGACGACATTACGATAAGGGGCGACACCATTGACAGCGACACTAATAATGAGACTCGAATTAAACCAACCACGATATTGGTCATTTCCTTCAAGATACAAATCGCTAGGGTAAGGTTGTCCCTTGTCTTTTAAGACGGCGATACTGCTGGAACCTGAATCAAACCAAACATCCATAATATCCGTTTCTTTTTTAAAAAGACCTTGTGGCGAAAGTGGGTTTTGATAGCCTTGTGGCAGTAAATCTTTTGCTTCACGACTAAACCAAACATTACTACCATGCTCCTTGATAAGGCTGATGACATGGTTGAAAACCTCTTCTTCCATAATCGGCGAGCCGTCTTCGTTATAAATAATCGGAATAGGAACACCCCAAACACGTTGACGGGAAATACACCAATCACCCCGATCTTTAATCATGTTAGAAATTCTAAGTTTGCCCCATTCTGGCGTCCATTTAACAGCATCAATTTCATGAAGGAGTTGACTTCTAATTGGTTCAATCGAAGCAAACCATTGTGGTGTTGCTCTAAAAATGAGTGGCTTATTGGTTCGCCAGTCATGTGGGTAGCTGTGTGTGAAGACCGTATGTTTGACGAGACGCTTGTTGGCTTCTAAATCGGCAAGAATCACGTCATTAGCCTTCTCATAAAAAAGACCCTTGTACTTTTGTGCTTCTTCAGTAAAAACACCTTTTTCATCAACAGGGCAAAGAATATCTAAATGATATTTTTGTCCAACGATAAAGTCGTCCATCCCGTGACCAGGCGCCGTATGCACCGCGCCAGTTCCGGCTTCGGCCGTGACATGTTCACCAAGAATAACAAGTGAAGTCCGATCAAAAAGTGGGTGTGAGGTCGTAATATATTCGAATTCACGGCCCTTAAAAGTCTTAATTTTTTCATTGATTGTCACACCTGTCTCTTTGACAAACGCATCACGTAAGTCATCGAGTAAAACTAGACGTCCAATACTTGTATCATAAAGACCATAGTCAAAATTAGGGTGAACGGAAATGGCTAAATTGGCGGGTAAAGTCCATGGGGTCGTTGTCCAAATAACAAATGCGTCTTGGCTTTCTAAGACACCCTTTCCATCGACAACAGGGAAAGAAACATAAATCGCATGACTTTTGACATCCGCATATTCAATTTCGGCCTCAGCAAGGGCGCTTTCACTGCTTGGACTCCAATGGACAGGTTTAAGACCACGGTAAATAAGTCCCTTTAAGGCCATCGCTTTAAACACTTCTAGTTGACTGGCTTCATAGTCACTTGTCAAGGTCATATAAGGATCATCATAATCACCAACAACACCTAAACGGCGAATTTGTTCTTTTTGTAAAGCTACTTGTGCACGCGCATAATCTTCGCATAACTGCCGAAAATCAGGTATGCTCATCGCTTTACGATTTATGCCACTTTTAGTGATTTGATTTTCAATTGGTAGGCCATGTGTGTCCCAACCCAAACGGAAAGGAGTGTCATAACCCTGCATGTTTTTGAAGCGAACAACAAAGTCCTTTAAAACACGGTTAAGCATGTGGCCACAGTGCATATTGCCATTGGCGTATGGGGGACCATCATGTAAGACGTAGCTTTGATGTCCGCGGTTGTGGTCGCGCATCATTTGATATAAATCTTGTTCTTGCCAGTTTTTAACATAGACTGGCTCTTTTTTATTGAGATTGCCCCGCATTTCAAACGTTGTTTTAGGCATTAATAGTGTATCTTTTAATTTCATAAGTTCCTCCAAAAATAAAAGCGTCCCATCAATAAGGACGCATGACCGTGGTACCACCTTAATTCTAGTTAAAACTAGCACTCTGACTCGATAACGGTGAGGGCCGGAATTAACTACGTATCGTTAATTCACTCCGAAGTGATAAAGTTGAGTTTTAGACGTTTAGGCTTCCACCATCCCTAATTCGCTTGTCGTCCGCCTCTCAGCCTCGTGTCTTCATCGCTGATTTACGCTTAATTATAGAATAATTAAACGAAAAGCGCAATTGTTAGTCGTTATCTTCAAGCACTCCTTTAAGAAAATCAGGAAGAATATCTAGGTCTTCGTCCTTGTTGCCACTCATTTCTTCCTCTTCTTTTATATTCGTCTCGTCAACAAGCGGTTGCCGGACTAAGTTAGGTGTCGGAACTTTAGTAAAGTCAAATTCTTCTTCAAAGTCACTAGCAATGACGCTGACTAGAATTGAATCTTCAAGTAAATCATTAAGGGCGACACCAAATTTAATATCAATATTATTTGAGCCACTCGTTTCAATAATCCAATCAACCGTATGTTGGGCTTCATAAAGCGAAACATTAGTCCCACATGTGACGGCGACAATGGCCTTACGTGCGCCATGTAATGAGGCTTCTAAAAGCGGTGAATTGATGGCGTTTTGTGCGGCTTGACGTGCTTTATCTTTGCCCGTCCCCATCCCAAAGCCAATCAGCGAAATACCTGAATCTTTGAGGGTGTTTTTGACGTCGGCAAAGTCGAGATTAATAACTGCAGGCATTAAAATTAAATCAACGACTGTCTTAACAGATTGGGCAAGGACTTTATCACTTTCAGTAAAGGCGTCGCCAATTGGTCGATTACCATTGACCATTAATAATTTGTCATTTGAAACAACAATAATGCTATCGACAACATCTTTGAGGTTATTGAGTCCTTCAACAGAGTTGGCAATTCGTTTTTTTCCTTCGAATGTAAATGGCCGCGTGACGATTGCGATGGTTAAAGCCCCGCTACGGCGAGCGATTTCGGCAATCACGGGAGCGGCACCAGTCCCGGTCCCTCCACCCATACCAGCGGCGATAAAGACAAGATCGGCACCTTCGACAATTTCTTCGATTTTTTCGCTGCTATGTTCAGCCGCTTCGCGACCAACACTTGGTTCACCACCAGCCCCAAGACCGTGGGTGATCTCTTCGCCTAAAACGAGGCGGTTTTTGGCACGACTTGTTGCAAGAGCCTGTTTATCTGTGTTTGCAACCCAAAAGGAAACGTTATCGATTTTGTCATCAATCATGCGATTGACAGCATTATTACCTGCACCACCAACACCAATGACGACGATACGGGCAACGGGTTCAAATTCATCTAAATTGTTCATACTCTAACCTCTATTTCCTTGAGAGTGGACCAACTGGTGTTTGTTCATCACCAATTTCCATCGCATAACGTGTATAAGCCTTTATTAGTCCCAGACAAGTCGCGTATTCAGGATTACGTGCGCCGATGATGTTTGTTTGGGCAAAGATATAATTGAACCCACTACCTTCTTTAGCTAAGAAAGTGGGATATCCATATAACTTCGTCCCTCCACCAGTCACAATCATTTGGTAGTCCTTTAATTGCTTCATTTGTTGGACTTTAGCCATAATTTGAAGCGTGTCAACAAGATTTCTTTGATGGATTAACAAAAATTCATAGATGCATTCATTTAATTTCTTGACAGTGATTTTCTCACCAGCATCACTATTTACGAGTGTGAATTGCGTTTTGATTGGTTTGTGATCATAACCATAAGTACGTTTAAGATTTTCGGCTTCCTCTAAAGAAATATTTAGTTTTTCGCTTAGGTACTCAGTCAGGTGATGACTACCAATCTTAAAGCTTTTTGAGTAATAAAGTCGATTTTGGGCGATGAGTGAGACACTAGTCCGCTCCGCCCCTATGTCAATCAGTATATAATTCGCGGCAATATCTTTTTGATGATTATATAGCTCACCAAGGGCATAGGTTTCGACAAAAGTTTTTAAAACTTTGATACCAGCATTTTCAACCACATTGATATAGGAGTTATAAACCCATAAAGGTAATAAATGTAAAAAAGCATCAAGAGATAGGACGCTACTTGGTTCACCAATCGGGGCGCTATAAAATTGTTTGCCCGACTCTAGTGTGAAGTTGATAGGTACGATGCTGACGATTTGCTTTTGCGCATCAATTTTGGATTTACGGAGAAGCGTCGTGACGTTGGTGACGTCGACTTTATCGATTTTGGCAGCGAGAACACTTGTTTGTTGGCGACCAACGAAAATTTCAAGATCAATCGCAGGTAAGGACAAAACGACTTCTTCGATTTTTATATTCAATGTTTGTCGTGCGCTCTCTAACAGGGCTTTGATTGCACTGGCGACAAGACTTGGTTCGAGAATTTCACCACTCTTGACAGAGTTTTCATAGTTAAAAGTATTGGCATATAACACAACTGGTTTTTGCTCAATTTGATAACCAATCACGAGTTTGACACCGCTATGGCC
>DATESM010000120.1:0-2124 GCA_035270805.1 Bacilli bacterium | reverse complement strand
GATCGATACTGGTTATCGCATATACTGAGCGGAAAAAAGATTAAGGCTTCCTTTATGTTTGAGAATAATCTTGATCATGATGGTACGGGAATAAATAAGATTGTCGATTTTAAGATTGAAGAAGTTGATACCTTAGATTAGCGGCTAATTGTCTAACACTATTGAGAGTAGAGGATAAGGGTTAATGAAATTAGAAAAGACCAATCACAGCGTCCAAGGTTTTTACTTTAGCCGACCACTAGACGAAGAGAAGGCCCTTGATTTTATTCGCAAAACAAATGTTTGAGTTTGTTAGCGATTTTTGGGAGAGTGTGTAACTTTCCCTTTTTTATTTGTTATAATCTCTTTATATTAACGAGGTATTATCATGGACCAACAACATTCAAAACACGGACACAATCAAATTAATTTTTTGATTGGTATCAGTCTCTTTTTTATTGGGTTAGCACTTTACATTATCGCCTTTTTTGTTTCACCACTAGTGGCAACAATTCTCAATATTATTGCAACTGTTTTTGCCGGTTATGAAGTAATTTTAGAAGGAATGATTGATACAATTAAGCAGTCTTACCGTCGCCGCCGTTTTCATCCAAGCATTCATCTTCTAATGACGCTTGGTGCGGTTGGGGCGATTATTATTGGCGAATTTTCCGAAGCGGCTCTCTTAATTCTTATTTTTGCCGCTGCTCACTACTTAGAAGAATATGCAGAAAACAAGAGCAAAAAAGAAATTACGAGTTTAATCAAACTCAATCCGACTAAGGCTAGACTGATAAAAGAGGATGGAATAGTTGAGATTGTCGATGTTTCAACGCTTAAAGTCGGTGACAAACTTAAAGTCCTAAACGGAGACCAAGTACCAACTGATGGGCGTGTTCTCAGTGGCATGACAAGCATTGATCAATCCTCAATCACGGGTGAGAGCATACCGGTAGAAAAGGGTATTGATGATGATGTGTTTGGCTCGACCATTAATGGTGATGGCACTTTTACAATGCTTGTCACCAAGGAAAATGAGGATACCGTTTTTGCTAAAATTCTTAAGATGGTTAAAGCTGCCCAAACTAATATTTCTAAAACTGCGGCCTTTATAAAAAGGCTAGAACCTATATACGTTACGATTGTACTTCTAGTTGCTCCATTATTTTATCTACTTGGTGTTTATGTTTTATCCTGGACGACTGATGATAGTTTTTATCGGACCATGGTCTTACTGATTGGGGCATCCCCATGTGCACTTGCTGTAACCGATATACCCTCAACACTTTCGGCGATTTCTAATCTAGCTAAACGTGGTGTTCTCTTTAAAGGGGGCACCTACTTATCCAATCTTAATGACCTTGATGCAATTGCTTTTGATAAAACTGGGACTTTGACAGAAGGAAAACCGGTCGTGACAGATGTTTACTTTCTTGCGAGCGTTAAAGAAGAAGAAAAACTCACACTGACATCGGTCATGGTTGCGATGGAACAAAAATCAAATCACCCCTTATCAAAGGCGATTCTTAATTATTTTCAAGATGGTCTAAAACTTGAACTTGAGACGACAAACACACTCGGTGTTGGACTTGATAGCGTGTATGACGGCCATCATTATATGATTGGCAAGCCAAGCGCATTCGAACAGGTCTGTGAAGAAATTAACGAGCGCAGGAGTGCCTATGAAGCCGATGGCAAGACTATCATGTTTTTGGCCAAGGATGATGCCGTCGTGATGATTATTGCTGTTCTAGATGAAGAAAAGTGCTGTGCAAAGCCATCAATTGATTATTTTAAGAACAAAGGTATTCATACGGTACTGATTACGGGGGATACAAAACGAACTGGCCAAGCGATAGGGCAACGCTTAGGAATCGATGAGATTAGAGCGGAAGTCATGCCTGATCAAAAGGCAGAAATCATCATTGAGTTAAAGAAAAGATATAAAACTGTGGCAATGATTGGTGATGGCGTTAATGATGCTCCCGCGCTAGTCCATGCTGATATTGGTGTGGCGATGGGGGATGGGACGGATATCGCCATCGACGTGAGTGATGTCGTACTCATGAAGAATGATTTATCAAAAATAGTTTATACACATCAAGTTGCAAAGAAACTGCGCCGTATTGTTTGGCAAAATATTAT
>DATESM010000119.1:0-2629 GCA_035270805.1 Bacilli bacterium | reverse complement strand
GTCAAAATCTTATCATATGACTGTTATTATAGTCAGTATTTAGTATAAAATGGATTTAGTTTTTCACCTAAAAAATAAACGATATTCTCTTTAAGGATCCTTCATGAAAAAAATAAATATTTTAGTGCCATTTGCCTCACTGCTCCTTGGGGCTTGTGCGCCCTCTGTCCCGTTAGAAAAAATGACTTTGACTGATTCATATTATAACAACGGACAGCTCGTTGACTTTTCCTTAGCCCAAGAATTCACAACACTCGTTGAAGCTGAGGAAAGTTTTGTTGTCTATGTCTATCTACCAACCTGCTCTGGCTGCCTTGCCTTTAAACCACATCTTCAATCATTTGTGACCACTAACGATATCCTTGTTTATACACTTAATGGTAGTATTGTCGATCATACGATGCTTAAAGATGTTGTCAGTTATGTTCCTTCAATTGTTTTACTTGAAAAGGGTGAAGTCAAATACCATCTCGATCCGACTGGACAAGAAAAAAAGGCCTTCGAAAGTGAAAAAGCCTTTAGTTCGTGGTTTTTTGACCGTGTTGAGCTGCTAGAAGTTTAATTCAACCAAGCGCACGCCACAGTGTTCAAATGTATCGTCAACATGCGTGAGACTGCTCATCGCCATACCATGAAAGACCACGATAATCTTGTCGTGGTTTTTATGTTTAGCAATCGCATTAAGTACACGAGTCCGTAGATGCGCATAGGTTTCATAGCGATAAGGTGACCCCGGTACTTGCACCCCCTTGTTTTGACTATAAGCCCGGTGACTATCACTAATCGGGTAGTCAAAAATAAAGGCTGTGTCATTCATCCATTCATGTAAGTCATGTTCGACCGTTAAGGGGATGTTTGAGATTCTAGAAATGGTCGCTGCTGTTTGAAGAGCACGCGTGTAAGGGGAAGAGACAATGAGGGTTGCACCTTTAAATAAAGGGTGGCTAGCAACCGAAAGAGCCTGAGCTTCCCCTTTTTCAGTCAAGCGCCCATAATCCCCTCCAAGTCCTGTTTGTCCCCTCTCAGTCACCTCGTCATAACGGGGTTCTCCGTGTCTAACCATAATCACTTGCATTTTTCTCTCCGTTTCAAAAAAAGGAACCAAATCTGGTTCCTTCTTTATCTAATTTGTTAATTAAGCAATTGAAGCTTGATAGGTTTCTTCAATCGTCTTGGCTAAAGTAGCATCAAATTCAGCGTCAGTTTGTTGGAAGCTTAAGCCTTCAGCAAGTGCGCGTGAGAAGCTAGCAATTAAGCCGCTGTTCTTCGCTAATAATTCGTTAGCGAGTTCGCGAGCATAGCCACCACTTAGGGCAACCACACGGACGACTGGCGCTAAGTCCATTAAATCAGCATAGAAATTAGCAACGGTAGGGATTGTTAACTTGAGCATGATTTTTTGATCTGGGCTAAGAAGCGCAATGTGTTTCTTGAGTTCTGCCTTTAAAATCACTTCTGCTTCAGCCTTATCAGCGATGTTGATATCAACTTCCGGCTCAATAATTGGGACTAAACCAGCAGCAATAATTTGACGGCCGATTTCGAATTGTTGGGCAACAACACGTTCGATACCTTTTTGGTTAGCAGCCTTGATGACTGAGCGCATTTTGGTTCCGAAGATGTGGCGTTCATTAGCGCGAACGAGAAGATCGGCTAAATCTGGCATTGGTTTCATCACTTGGACGCCATCAACGAGATCAGCTAAACCTTTATCGACTTTTAAGAATGGGACAATACCTTTGACTTCCCAGAGGAAATCAGCAGAGTACTTACCATCGATTTTGCGGTCCATTGTGTTTTCAAATAAAATGGCACCAAGAATTCTTTCTTTTTTGAATGATGGTGATTTGATGATGCGTGTTCTCATTTCGTGGACACGGGCATACATTTCTTCTTCACCATTGTAGGCGTCTTCGAAGACACCGTATGATGCAAGGGCTTTTGGTGTGCTTCCGCCACTTTGGTCAAGGGCAGCAACGAATCCTAAGTCACTTTGCATTCTTTTTAGTTGTTCTTTGTTCATAAATATCTCTCCTTCTTTACGCGTTTTATTATATCATCAACGTCTTTAAAAATAAACCAAGTTTACTCGCAATTCGTCAATAAAAGTTAATATTAGTCTAGGGTAAGGTCGAAATCGGTATTTTTATACCATTTAAGTCGGATGAAGAGAAGGTGGACTAACAAGACAAGCACTAATGGGAGAACGAACATAAAGAGAATGATCCAGAAGAAACTCCAAAAACCAGTCCCCATTGTATCAAGTGAGACGAGAGGACCGACGAGACCACTCGTTCCCATGCCGGCTCCTTCTTTAGCCGTTTCAATCAAACCAAACTGCGCACTAAATGCACCAAGAAAGCCACTAACGAGGAGGGTTGGTAGCCATATAATTGGTTTTCTTACTATATTTTTGAATTGAATCATCGAGGTACCGAATGCGGTCGCCAATGATTTGCCAATGCCGTTGATGATGAAACCTTGAACTGCAAAACCAATCATTTGTGTCGCCCCGCCGACAGCGGCAGCGCCGCCCGCAAGTCCGCCAATACCAATCGAAATCATAATTGCCGCTGAACTTATAGGCGCAGTAAGCAGAGCCCCTGTCACCACAGCGATGACAAAGCCC
>DATESM010000118.1:0-12066 GCA_035270805.1 Bacilli bacterium | reverse complement strand
TGTTAATGTTAAGTTAAACCGCGAAATTTCTGTTTATATGAAAAATCGTGAAGATGAAGCAGAAGAAACCGCGAATGAAAAAGCCCGGGAGATTCTTGCACTTGCCATCAATAAATATTCACAAGAAGTAACCACTGAAAGAACCGTTAGTGTTGTCGCCCTCCCTAATGATGAAATGAAGGGAAGAATTATTGGTCGTGAAGGCCGTAATATTCGCACACTTGAACAACTTTTAGGTGTTGATATTCTCATCGATGACACACCAGAAGCGATTACAGTCTCATGTTTTGATCCAATCAGACGTGAAATCGCCCGTCGTGCTCTTGATGTCTTAATCAAGGATGGTCGTATTCAACCAAGTCGGATTGAAGAAGTCATTGTCAAAGTCAAAGAAGAACTAGAAGAAGTCATTCAAAAAGCTGGTCGTGAGGCCGTCTTTGAACTCGGACTAACTAATGTCAATAAGGAAATGATTCCTTATATTGGCCGTCTCAAATACCGGACCTCTTATGGACAAAGTGGTTATAAACATAGTCTAGAAGTGGCCCATTTAGCCGGGATGATGGCAGCGGAGTTAGGTCTTGATGTTACCAAGGCTAAACGCGCTGGTCTATTCCATGATATTGGTAAAGCCGCAGACTTTGAAATGGAAGGCAGCCACGTTGAAGTCGGGGCCCGTCTTGCTCGCAAATTTGGTGAACCAGATTTTGTTCTTGATGCGATTGAAAGTCACCACGGTGATAAGGAAGCTAAGTTTATCTTCTCGCAACTCGTTATTGCTGCGGATACGCTAAGTGCCGCCCGTCCTGGTGCAAGAAGTGAAACCCTAGAAAAATATATTAAGCGTATTGAACAATTGGAAACCATTTGTAATTCATATGACTCTGTCCAAACCTCCTACGCAATGCAGTCAGGTCGTGAAGTCAGGGTTATGGTTGTTCCTGATAAGATTGATGACATCGGTGCTTATAATTTAGCCCGTGAGATTCGTGAAAAAATCGAAAACGAAATGACCTATCCTGGGCAAATTAAAGTTTCCGTCATTCGTGAATTCAGAGCCCAAGATATTGCAAAGTAGGTTGTGATGCGTATCCTTTTTATCGGAGACATTGTGTCCAAAGTTGGGCGTGATGCTGTTAGAAAGTTGTTACCGACCATTGTCGAAGAACACAAAATTGAACTTGTCATTGCTAATGGTGAGAATGCTACGCATGGTCGTGGTCTCGCCAAAAAGCATTATCAACAATTATTATCGATGGGAATCGAGGTGATTACGTTAGGTAATCACTTCGATGATCGTCAAGAAATTAGAGACTATATTGGCCGTACGAATACGCTCGTGCGTCCTTTGAATTTGATTGAAGAGTATCCGGGTGAAGGTAGTATTGTTATCACAAAAAACGGTATCAAAATCCGTGTCACTAATCTTTTGCTTGAAAGTTTTATGAAAAGGCCTGTCCAAAGTCCTTATGCACGCTTAGCGATGCTCTTAAACGAGGTTGAACCTAGTATTCACATCGTCGACGTTCATGGAGAAGCAACAGCGGAAAAACTCGCACTTGCTTATGCCTTCGATGGCCGTTTTTCGGCGATGCTTGGGACCCACACTCACGTTCAAACACGTGACTATCAAATTTTGCCCAATGGCACAGCTTACATTAGTGATGTTGGCATGACGGGTCCAAAAAACGGTATTATTGGCGTTGAAAAGAATAGTGTCATCCAAAAAATGTGGTTTGATCGCGACACGCATTATGTTTATGATGAGAAAGATGAAGGCTTATTGAGTGCTGTTGTATTTGATGTTGATGAAGCAACATATAAGGCGACAGATATTTATCCTTTATATTTAACTGTGAGGTAGTCATGGCGAAAAAAATTATATTAAATAAACCTTCCCTCATTCAGGCCCGCAATCGCCGACCTGGACGGATACAATATCAGTGTTTTAATCTTGATATCCCTGAGCGCGTTCTCAAGACGATGGGGGGAAAATTTTACTTTATCCACACCTATGGCTGCCAGGCCAATATTCGTGATGAAGAGTCGATGGCGGGTATGCTTGAAAGCGCGGGTATGATTCGGACGCATGATGTCAAAATGGCTTCAATTGTTATTTTAAATACCTGTGCAATCCGGGCCAATGCTGAAGAAAAGCTTTTCGGTGAAGTCGGGTCGCTTAAGGCCTTAAAAAAGGATAATTCCGAGCTCATCGTCATTGTTTCTGGCTGTATGGTCCAGCAAGAAAGTGCACTCGAAAAATTAATCAAATCTTATCCACAAGTCGATATCTTTTTTGGCACGAACTCAATTCATAAAATTCTCGAGCTCATTGATTTACATCTCGATAGTCATAAAAAAATTATTGAGGTCAATAGTGATGATATTACAATCTACGAAGATGTTCCGGTCTCTCGCGTTGAAGATTATAAAGCCTTCGTCAATATCTCTTATGGCTGTGACAAATTTTGTACGTACTGTATTGTTCCTTATACTCGTGGCAAGGAACGGAGTCGCAAGTTTAGTGACATACTCCACGAATGTGAGGTTCTCGTCCGTTCTGGCTATCAAGAAATCACCCTTGTTGGACAAAATGTCAATGCTTATGGGCTTGATTTAGAAAAGGGAGAACGTTTTAGTGACCTGCTTGAAGCCGTCGCCAAACTAGGGATTCCTCGTTTGCGTTTTATCACCTCCCACCCTTGGAATTTTGATGATGAGATGATAGAAGTGATTGCCAAATATGACAATATAATGAAGTCAATTCATCTCCCACTTCAATCAGGCAATGATGATATTTTAAAGTTGATGGGCCGGCGCTATACAGTTAAATCCTATCTAGATTTAGTTGCAAAATTAAGAGAAAAAATGCCCGACATTGCCCTGACAACTGACATCATTGTTGGTTTCCCTAATGAAAGCGAAGCGCAGTTTAATGACACCTTAGACGTTGTCGAGCAAGTTGGCTATAGTGGTGCCTTTACTTTTATTTATTCACCACGACAAGGAACACCAGCGGCGAAAATGAAAGATGACGTAACAATGGAAGCCAAACACGCCCGGTTTGATCGGCTTAAGGATTTAGTTGAACAAGGTGTGGCTCGTTATGCTGCTACACTAGTGGGACAAACCCGTAAAGTACTCGTCGATGGAACAAGCAAGAAAAACGACCAAATGTTATCAGGCTATACTGAAGAGAGCAAACTCGTCCATTTCCAAGGAAGTTCAGATTTAGTCGGGACGATTGTTGAAGTTAAAATCCTTGAAAGTCGTGTTTATCACCTGAATGGAGAACTGATAGGTGGATAATATCAGTTTAAAAATCGATGAATTAAGTGAGGCTTTTTTTGACTTAGACTTAGTTAAAGACTACTTCAAACAAGTCGAACTCATTAATGCGGACGAAGCTTTATTAAGTCTCAGTGATGAGGTCAAAAAACTTCAAAGGATGATGACACTCAATATCAGGAACGAAAAACTTCATGCTGATTATAAAAAGCAGTATGAACAAAAACTGATCGAGTACAATTCTCATCCCTATATCGTTAACTATAATTATTTGAAAAACGAGGTCGAAGATTTGCTCACCCAGATGAAAAAAATCATCGAATAAATAAGATGCCATAACTTGAATTTGTTGTGGCTTTTTTATTAGTATACTAATAATTATGCTAAAATACCTAGTATTAGAGGTCCTGCTATGAATAATGAAAATTACACACCGATGATCATGCAATATTTAGACATCAAAAAGGCAAATCCTGGTGTTTTAATTATGTTTAGACTTGGTGATTTTTATGAGTTTTTCTTTGAAGATGCCCTTGTCGCAAGCAAGGTTTTAAGCCTCGTCTTGACCAAGAAAGCTGCGGGTAATTCGCAAAAAATACCGATGTGTGGCATTCCTTACCACGCAGCGACTAGTTACTTACAAAAATTAGTCGGAGCGGGACATAAAGTCGGCATTGTTGAGCAACTTGAAGATCCAGCCCTTACGAAGGGACTGGTCGAGCGTGGCGTTGTACAAATTGTCACGCCAGGCGCTGTTGTTGATTTTGAAGAAACCCATAATAACTTTATCGTTGCCATTGATGAGACCCTAGTCGATTATGCTCTTTGTTATGCGGATGTATCGACTGGGGATATTTCGGTTATCCGTTTAGAAAAGTCCACGAACAGTTTGGCAAATTTCATTAGCAACATCATGGCAAAAGAAATTGTTGTCAGTTCGATGTTTGATCCTAAATTTATCAAAAAAATCGAACAAGCCTATCATGTTGTCACAAGTTTTGAAGATGATAATAATCTTCGTCATCACTATCAAGATCTCTTTGTTAACGTCAAAGATCCCGGTTTAGTTCGTGTGGGGGCAAGACTGATCAATTATCTTGTCAAAATTGAGCGACGTGATTTAGGTTATTTTAAGCTGATTAATGTATCTAAACCAAGTGACTATCTTCAAATTGATAGTTTTAGTCGTGTGAATTTAGAACTGACAAGAACGATTAGAAGCGAAGATAAATTTGGTAGTCTTTTTTGGTTACTTGATCAAACGAAAACGGCAATGGGCCGGCGCTTACTAAAGAATTATATTAATCAGCCACTACGTGAGTTAAGCCAAATCTATCGCCGACAACTGATTATTGACGCCCTAACCGTCAACTTCATAACCCGCGAAGAAATCCTTGATAGTCTTGAAGAGATTTATGATCTTGAACGTATTATTGCGCGCATTAGTTTTGGTAATGCTAATCCAAAAGAACTGTTGAGACTCAAAAGTTCACTCCGGGCCTTTGAAGAGATTAAAGTGAGAATTAGACGGATTGACAACCCAGAACTGACTGAACTTGTTGATCGCGCCTTTGATTCGACGGGATTAACTGGCTTGTTAGAAAAAGCGATTAGCGAAGAAGCACCACTACTAGTGGCTAATGGTGATGTGTTTAATTTTGGCTATGATAAAGAACTTGATGAATTGATTAAAATAAGTAAAAATAGCCGGCAATTCATCCTTGAACTTGAAGAAGGCGAAAAAACAAGAACTGGCATCAAGAATTTAAAGATTGGCTATAACCGTGTTTTTGGCTATTACATCGAAGTGACGAATTCTCAACTCGACTTAGTCAAGGATGAATATGGCTATATTAGAAAGCAAACCACGAAGAATGGCGAGCGTTTTATTAATGAGGCTTTAAAAGAAAAAGAAGCACAAATTTTAAGTGCCGAAGAGCGCAAAGGTGAACTTGAAAAACACCTCTACCAAGCACTGCTACTCGATATCAAAAAGTACACACGCAAAATTCAAACAGTTGCCGATATTATTGCCGAACTTGATGTCATGGTCTCGCTAGCAAAAGTGAGTATCGACCACAACTTTAAAAAGCCACAGTTTAACCAACAACGGACGATTTATGTCAAAGCCGGCCGCCATCCAGTTGTCGATACAGTGTTGAAGAAATCAAAATATGTCGCTAATGACATCATCATGGATCAGTCAACTGATATTTTGCTCATCACTGGGCCAAACATGGGAGGGAAATCAACCTACATGCGTCAACTCGCCCTCATCGTCATTCTGGCCCAAATCGGCTGCTTTGTGCCGGCTGAAGAGGCTAATCTCATGGTCTTTGATCAAATTTTCACCCGGATAGGCGCCAGTGATGATCTGGTTAGTGGCCAATCAACCTTTATGGTGGAAATGAGTGAGGCCAATGTTGCACTGCGTAATTCGACCGAACATTCGCTCCTTATTTTTGATGAAATTGGGCGGGGGACTGCAACTTATGATGGGATGGCTCTTGCGCAAGCTATGATTGAATATGTCGCAACAAACATCAAGGCTAAGACTGTTTTTTCTACGCATTATCACGAACTAACATTTTTAGAAGATGAGATTGCGAATTTAAAAAATATTCATGTTGAAGTCAAAGAAAATAAAGATGATATTACTTTCCTCTATAAAGTTAAAGCGGGCCCGATGAATAAATCATATGGCATCAATGTCGCCACACTTGCTGATCTCCCTTATGCCATTATCAAACGGGCCAAAGAAGTTCTCCAACACCTTGAGACGAGTGGTCATACAACGATTGACCATCAACCCCCTCTCAATAATAAATCCCCTAGTGAGGACCTATTGGAGGAAATTGCTGCGATTGATCCTAATCGTCTCAGCCCTTTACAAGCCTTAGAAGTGTTAATCAAGCTTAAAGGACGGGTTGAACAAGATGAGTAAAATTCATGTCATGGATACAACGCTTGCCAATCAAATCGCCGCTGGTGAGGTGATTGAAAGACCAGCGAGTGTTGTCAAAGAATTAGTCGAAAACTCACTTGATGCTCATGCCAAAGTTATCACAATCCGTGTTCTTCAAGCGGGAAGAACCTTAATTAGTGTCGAAGATGATGGCGAAGGCATGGATAGGATTGATGCAAAAACAGCCTTTTTACGCCATGCTACAAGTAAAATATTTGACGAGTTTGATCTGTTTAGAATTAAAACACTAGGTTTTCGTGGTGAAGCTTTGGCTTCTATTGCCGCGATCTCCCACATTTTGATGACGACGAGTGATGGACAGGGCGTTGGTACGTGCATTGAGGTGACGGGTGATGAGATGAAGATTAGCGATGCCCCTTTAAGAAAAGGGACGTTAATAGAGGTTAGTGAACTCTTTTATAACACACCAGCGCGTTTAAAATATCTCAAAAGTGACTATACAGAAGTCGCGGTTATCGTCGATGTCGTTTCGCGTTTAGCCCTCGCTCATACTGCTGTGAGTTTCACATTGATAATTGATGATAAACTGCGCTTAAAAACATCAGGTCGCGATAGTCTTCACGAAACGATCATGAATATTTTTGGCGTCTTTACCGCAAAACATTTGATTGAGTATCGTATCGTAACACCGGATTTTAAGGTTCATGGTTATCTTGGCAAAGGGGAACTTGCCCGTTCCAATCGCTATGGCATCATCACTAATCTCAATGGTCGTAATGTCTATATGCCCAAAGTGCAAACTGCGATTATTAATAGTTATCATGATTTCTTGCCAGATACCCGTTATCCCTTTGTTGTCCTTGACTTAGAAATAGAACCAGGCCTTGTTGATGTTAATGTTCATCCGAGTAAACGTGAAGTCCGTTTTTCAAAAGAAAATGAGTTGACCGACCTACTTTTAAGAACCATCCCTCAAAGTTTACTTGACCAAGATTTGGTCTTTGATCCCAATCCCGAAAAGTATCAACAAGTCGAAGTTGTTGCCCGTCCTTTTGTCGAGCAAACAAGCTTAGAATTTAATCAGCATGAAGATGAAAAACAAAAGACCGCGCCAACAAATCTCTTCTTTTTAGATAGTGCAGAGCCTCTAGAAGAGACAAAGGTCTTAAAAGAGGACATTGACAAAAAACATCACATCACGCCAGTTGCCCAATTAAATATGACCTATCTCATTTGTGAAGATGGTGAGGGTGGCTTTTATTTGATTGACCAACATGCTGCCGCCGAGCGGATTAACTATGAAAAGTTTCAAACGGAGCTTAATCAACACTTAAAAGTTAAAAACCCCTTGGTCCCGCTTGTCCTTGATTACTCGCTCTCAGAGGCTTTACAACTGAGTGAAGATAAACTGCAAGCCCTAAGCGAGGTTGGGATTATTTTAGAGCCATTTGGCCAATCGAGTTTTCGTGTTGTTCAAGTCCCACTTTGGACTGAAGAGTATGATGAGAAGATTTATGTAACCGCGATGATTGAACAACTATTTGAAAGCGGCGTGATTAATAAGCAACAAATTAGGACAGATGCGATCGCGACAATGGCTTGTAAGGCATCAATTAAAGCAAACATGCGTCTCACACCACTTGAACAAAAGATTCTGATTGATACTTTGTTTAAAACGAACAATCCCTATACTTGTCCACATGGGCGACCAACCATTATTCAATTCAATCGCTATCAACTTGAAAAAATGTTTAAACGGACGGGTGTATGATCTATATTATTGCTGGACAAACTGCAAGTGGAAAAACAGCACTGGCTCTTGATTTTGCGAAGCGAATTGGTGGGCATATAATCAATGGCGATGCTTTTCAAGTCTATCGTGGCTTAGATATTGGGACAGCTAAACCAACAAAAGAAGAACAAAGTAGCGTTCCTCATCATCTTTATGACATCGTTGATATTGATCAGTCATTTAGTATTTTTGATTATCAAGCACGCGCACGTCAGCTAATTGATGAACTTCTTGCTAAGCATGTCCCTGTCATCATCACGGGTGGTAGTGGTCTCTATATTCGCAGTGTGCTCTTTGACTACACCTTTAGCCCCTCTCGTCCCGTTGATATGTCTATGTATCTGGCGATGAGTAGTGAGGAACGCCATCGCTTTCTTCAATCAATAGACGAGGAAAGTGCTAGTAAAATTCACGCGAATAATCAAAGACGGGTCTTAAGGGCGATTGAAATATTCCTACAAACTGGTAGAAAAAAAAGCGAGATTGAACAGGATCAGAAGAAGACGCCCCTTTATCCCTATGTGATGGTTACGCTTGATCAGGATAAAGAGGTCCTAGCCAAACGAATCACAACCCGAGTCGAAATGATGTTTAAAAGTGGTCTGCAAGCTGAACTAACAGCCCTCCTTAATCATTATCCACCGACCGCACCAGGATTTAGAGCGATTGGCTATAAAGAGTTGCTTGCAAATCCAGATTTATCTGAAGAACAGTTAACCCAACTAATTGCATTAAACACACGTCAATATGCTAAACGCCAAAATACATTTTTTAAAAACCAGTTTCATATTCATCCGTTTAAAACCCATGATGATGCACTTGGTTTTCTGCTGAAAAAACACGAGGAGACACACAACAATGAATAAAACACGTCCAATTCAAGCTGTTGCCACATCCATTAACATTCCTGCTCAAGCACTTGAATGCTATGGCAATGATAAGGCTAAAATTGATGTTAATGCCTTTAATACCGATGACGCTAAGGGAGCGATTGTTTTAGTTTCTGCGATTACACCCACTCAAGCAGGTGAAGGCAAAACGACCATGTCAATTGCCCTCAGTGATGGTCTGAATGCGATAGGCGAAAAAGCGATACTTTGTCTACGTGAACCTTCACTTGGTCCTGTGTTTGGCATTAAAGGTGGCGCAACTGGAGGCGGAAGGGCACAACTGGTTCCTGGTGAAGAAATTAATCTTCACTTTACGGGGGACATGCACGCTTTGACCTCTTCAATCAATCTCATTAGTGCGGTGATAGATAATCACATTTTCCGTGGTAATGAGCTTGGAATTAATCCCAAAAAAGTAGTTTGGCATCGCGCCCTTGATATGAATGACCGCGCGCTACGGGAAGTGATTGTTGCTAGTGCTAAAAAGCACGGCGTTGCTCGTAAGGAAAATTTCCAAATTACAGTTGCTAGTGAGCTGATGGCCATTATGTGCCTCAGTCTGGATGAACAAGATTTTCTCAATCGCATTAAGAAAATTATCGTTGCCTATGACTTTAACGCTCAACCAGTCTTACTGGCGGATTTAAAAATTTCTCACGCCATTATGAAATTGATGAGAAAGGCACTCAAGCCAAATCTAGTCCAAACGCTAGAAGGAAATCCCGTTTTTGTACATGGTGGACCCTTTGCTAATATTGCCCATGGTTGTAATTCTTTGATAGCGACAAAACTAGCAACAAAACTTGCTCCAATTGTGGTGACAGAAGCCGGCTTTGCCGCAGACTTAGGTGCTGAGAAGTTTTTTGATATCAAATCGCGGATTGGTGGTCTTAATCCTAAAATGGCTGTGCTTGTTGCAACAATTAAAGCCTTAAAACTTCATGGGGGTGCTGATGCACTTCATCTTGATAGCGAAGATGTTGATGCACTGCTTGAAGGGACAAAGAATTTAGAACAACATTATGAAAATCTATTGAAGTATCGCGTCCCTGTCCTCATTGCTATTAATCATTTTGCGACTGACTCAAAGCGAGAAGTTGATGCCTTAATTTCTTGGTGTAGAGACAAAGGGTATCGTGTTACTTTTGTTGATAGCTTTTTAGAAGGCTCGAATGGGGCCATTGATTTCGCCCAACAAGTTGTTGAAATGTTGCATGAGAATAGGGCGGACTTTAAGCCGCTTTATGACACTGAACTGCCCCTAAAAGAAAAAATTATTCAAGTTGCGAAAGAAATCTATCGCGCTGATGGGGTTACATTTACGAAGAAGGCCTTAGATAGTATGCAATTCATTGAACACATGGGCTTTAAGAATGTCCCTGTCTGTATTGCTAAAACACCGCATTCTTTTAGTGACGATCCAACATTAATTAATGTCCCATCACACTTCAAAATTAAAGTACGTGATGTTTATGTCAGTGCTGGGGCAGGCTTTGTTGTATGCCTGACTGGTGAAGTCCTGACGATGCCAGGATTACCGAAAATCCCAGCCGCTATTAAAATGGAGGAGAGTGATTACTAATGAATGTGATTAAAGTTGAACTATACGACCTTGTTGAAATGAAAAAACCGCATCCTTGTCATACAAAATCAAAATTATTTCAAGTCATCAGACTTGGTGCTGATCTCAAAATTCAATGCCAAGGCTGTGGTAATGTGATCATTATTCCGCGGATTACCTTTGATAAACGAATAAAAAAAGTCATTTCAAAACATACAGGCGTGATATTTAAATAAAAGATTCCCTATTTCTAAATAGGGATTTTTTTATGGAAATTGTTTTGGCAAATCTTTCAAAATCATATGGCGCCCACAGTGTACTTAATCATATAAACTACACGTTTAGAGGGCCAGGGCTTTATATTGTCTTCGGTCATAGTGGTTGTGGAAAAACGACACTTTTAAATTTATTGGCTGGGATTGAAAAAGCATCGACGGGGACACTAGACTATAGAGAAAATAATGATAAATGTGGTTTCGTTTTCCAGCATCATTACTTGCTAGGCGACTTAACCTGCCGGGAAAATATCGAACTACCACTTGCGATTAGAAAAGAAAAAGTAGATAAAAAGACCATTGAAGTAGAAGCTGAGTATTTTCAAGTCGCATCGATATTACAAAGAAAGATTAAGCATTGTTCTGGCGGAGAGGCTCAGCGAGTGAATATTATGAGGACATTAGTATTAAATCCAGACTTTATTCTTGCTGATGAGCCAACAGGCTCAGTTGATTTTGTTAGTGCACAGTTGATTAAAAAGCGATTAGTAGAACTGTCAAACAAAAAATTGATTATTATCGTCACGCATGATAGAAAATTATTTTCTAATCTAACAGCGACATATTTAACATTGACAGACGGGACATTGCTTGATGATGAAGTGGAAAATTAAGCTGATAATGAACAACATGATGACGCATAAAGCCAGTCATGTCGTTAATGTGCTCTCGCTTTCTTTGGCTGTCATTGTCTTTTCCCTGTTTGCAGGCTTTTTTATTTCGCAACAAGATTTGCTTTACCACACATCGACCTTGTTTCCTGAATACCTAGTGGCCAATATCGAGAAAAGCGAAGAAATTGAAAGTGACTCCTCCTTTCTTAAACTTAAACAAATTAGTCGGCCTAGTGAAAGTGAAATATCATCTTTTTTGCTAACAGGAATAAATGCAGAGGTTCGACATAATTATGCAGATATATTTGCCGCAAATGAATATTACGTTTATGGGAAAAAATTATTTCCGATTACGCCGATTTTTCTTTTCGATTTTACATTTAGTGAAGAAGAGCGGTCGTTATTAGTTGATGAATCACAAGTGAAGCCAACAAATCAATCCGTCTACGTCAATGAGGCGATGCTAGAAAGATTAGCGACCACGGTTCACTATGAGGATTACACAGGGCTAAATATTGAATCAAGCTTGAAGATTCATCATTTAGAAGAGACGCTAGACATACCGCTTTCCTACCAAATTGCAGGTGTTTTTAAGGAGTTAGACTATCTTAGCAGTCCCAAAATTTACTTTTCACAGCAAGGGGTAGATACTCTATTTAAAACAATAAAATTTAATGATGATGTGAGTTTGTTTGATTATATTGCATCCCTCTCTCCGAC
>DATESM010000117.1:0-3309 GCA_035270805.1 Bacilli bacterium | reverse complement strand
AGTCTGTGCGATTAAAAGTTTGATAACCATAGGCGACGACTTGGACTTTGTCGAGGTTATCATCATGGCCGACAACACTAGTTTTTAAAATATTTCTTGTCTGCGAATTTGGATGTTTGAGTCGATTCACATCGAGGGCATTGACATGGGCTTCATGTTCATAACATGCTAGTTTTTGAGGATAAACGTCCTTATAAATGTATTCAACAGGCTTGTGTTGTTGATAGAGTGGGATTGCAAGTAATGGGGCCATCGAAAAATAGAAATGACGGAAATAATCATTATTGTATTGGTTAAAACGTTTACGAATCTCTTTGAGATCATAACTGATGTAATTATCGGGACTGCCATCTAAGTCGAAGGTTTGTAGATGTTGAGGAACAATATAATTGACTTGCTTACGCTTTATGAAAGTAAAATCATCACCATAGCCAATCTTCTTATCTTTAATGACGGAAAGTAATTCTCGTTGAGCAAGGGGCGTGAAAAGAAGACGATATTCGATTTCATTGTCCCGATCCATCGCACCAAATAACAACTCAAACTCAGCATTAGACATCGCTTGGAAATTTTGACCCTTTTTAATCGCTTTTTGTGTCTTGCGAATTAAATCATCTTCATTTTTTCGCACAAAGCGTTCGATTTCTTTTTCATTCATTGTGTTTGCCTTCGAAGGATGACGTGTAAACGATAAATTTGGCGCCGCATCATTACAATAAACAACAAGCTCTTCATCGCGGTAGTAAGGGCATGGCTTTGTCACTGAGGCTGTTAGAGTTTGACTTCTGGTCACGACTCGCGTCTTATCGCCGACGCGGACAGTTTCAGTCCAAGTGATTGTTAAAGTACCTGTGTATGTTTTTGTCCCTAAGTTATGGTTGAGAATTCTCAGCAGTAAGAATGGATTGCCAAAAATTTGTCCACTTTGGACAAACTCAATAGAATGGTCAACGCCAAGTGTAGGATCTAATCCATACTTTTGTTCCATGTAATCTGCTCTTTCAACTTTAAAATAAGGATCAAAATCGAGTAGTGGAACGGTTTTTTCCACTAACTCACCCGGCATACTCCAATCAAATAAATCATTGAGGCTACGAACCTGTGCCCAAGCGGTAGTCAGAAGTTCTTCCAACACGCTTCTTTCTTTAGCAAGGATTTGCTCAAAGTTTTTAATTTTAGGGTTAATTGTTTTAATAATGGTGATTATAAGTGCAACGGCACCTATTGGAGCAAGCACACTAATCAAAATGCCGACGAAACTTGGAAGATTAGGGAATAAAGATTGACCTTGAACTAGATCAAAGATAAAGACAGCGGTCACAATGAAAAAAAGCACGATTAAAACAATTAAAAATGTTTTTAATCCGCGCTTCTTATTAAGTTTAGTTTGTACCTCATCTATTTTTTTACGTTGAATATTAATCTGATTCACCGTTTTCGAGTTTTCGTCTTCATTGACGCCCGAACGTTTAACAAGTTCTTCAAAGTAGTTTTTAACGTGATCAATATGTTTTTGTTTAAATACCTTTTCATACTGACTGAGTGGTTCAAAAATTTGTTGTTTTTCTTCCATCTTTGTTTCCCCCTTAGATAGAAATAAAGATTATAGCTCGTGAATAAGCGGAATAATCATTGGTCTTCTTCTTGTTTCTCTAAAGATATAGCGTTCAATATTCTTGTTCACTTCCTCAGCGATTTCATCAGGACGAATTTGTGATTTTTCTAAGCCTTTTTCAACGCTCTCGACGAGAATTTTGATGATATTCTTTAACAATAATTCACTATCCCGTAAGTAGACAAATCCGCGCATTTGCACATCAGGTCCGGCAATAATTTTTCGCAGTGTTGGGCTGTAACCCACGCCGAGAATAATCACACCATCATCACTCAGTTTTTGCCGATCTTCTATAACGCCACGATTTGTATCACCAATGCCGGTTCCATCAACAAGTAAATCACCATTGATGATACGGTCAACTTCACTATACATAATCCGTGCTTTACCATCTTTAAAAACAGCAGGAA
Source organism: Bacilli bacterium (assembly GCA_035270805.1). Taxonomy (GTDB): domain Bacteria; phylum Bacillota_I; class Bacilli_A; order RFN20; family CAG-826; genus DATESG01. Next base: position 1,284 of record DATESM010000117.1, on the reverse strand, counting down.
CACCAGAATCTAACAATAAGATATTTTGATGTGAAAAATTAAGACCACTGTTAAGGGCAATCTTTGCATTAGCGATTTGATGACGATATAAACCTTTGACCGGAATATAGTACTTTGGTTTTAATAGCGAAAGCATCATTCTCAAATCTTCTTCTTGAGCATGCATGGTTCCAACATTAGTGTTTGAAATATTAACGATTTCAGCTTCCGAGAAATAGAGTGAATCAAGCGCCTCGGTAGCAATGACTTCTAACACTGTTGGTGGTGGACAGGCGATAATAAAAGTATCTGTTGGTTTTAAAACAAAACGCTTATCATCATTTCTTTTCGTCCCTAATTTTAGAATTTTTTCAAACATCTCTTCACCATTACCAAGCATGATAACAATCACATCTTGGTCACGGGCACGAAGAATATCATCATTAGGAACAACAAAACGGGGATCTATCAAGGACAATTTATGATCATTAAAGGCGTTGAAATAAGCCGCAGTAGACTTATCATAGAAAACAATTTTCCGTTTATATTGCATCGCAACAGACACGAGTTCTTCAACACTATAGGAGGATTGCTCATAAAGAGAAATAAAAATTCTCCCCTTTGCATCACGAACAACTTGAGAAATCTTAGGTGTTAGACGATGGCTCGGAGACGTATAGCCAGTCTTTTCAGCACCACTGCTTTCCGCTAGAAGACATAAAACATCCTTCTCGGCAATTTTGGCTAAACTATTGAGATCGAGTTTGTAACGATTACTTGCGTTGTACTCAACAATAAAATCACCAGTATAGACAATATAGCCTTGAGTCGTATCAACCGCTACACCAAAGGATAGCATGGCATTGTGAGTCGTTTGAAAAAAGACAAATTTACGACCCGCTATCATTTGACGGCTACTTGGAAGGACAGGAATTGACTCATAAGTTGCTTTACTTCCAACTTCTTTTGTAAATTTTTCTAACATCATAATTGTCGCTTCACTACCGTAGATTGGCGCGGGAATTTCTTGATAAATAAAAGGTAGGGCTCCGAATTGATCGTCATGACCATGGGTTATAATATAGGCTTTAATTCGGTTCCGATTGTGTTTTAAATATTCAAAATTAGGAATGACAAAGTCAATTCCAGGACTAGATTTATCTGGGTATTTAAGCCCTGCTTCAAAGATAAAAATATCTTCGTTAATTTCTAATACATACATGTTTTTGCCGTTTTCATCAAGACCACCTAAGGCAAAAAACTTTATTACATCACTCATTTTGTTCCTCACTCATTATATATTTT
>DATESM010000116.1:0-3060 GCA_035270805.1 Bacilli bacterium | reverse complement strand
ATTTATCACTATTTAAAGCCGCTTGATTTTGCAGCAGTCCAAAAGATTTATCACGATTGTTTATAGGAGGAACTCATGAGGAAAGAAGATTTTTACACGCTGATTGTTTATGCTTTGATGTTTGTCATTGCCCTATTTATTGGTCTACAAATTGTCCAACCTGCCCTTTCTGATCTAGGATATTTTGCCCTTGGTGATCAGTATACGTTCGCCTCGATTGTCATTGTTGTTGGCATAGTGGTTAATGTTGTGCTCATTGAACTCGGACATGTGCTTGGTGCTTTGATTGGTGGTTATCGCATTCTCTCGATCAATGTACTTGGACTTTGTATCTATCGGACACAAGAAAAATGGAAGTTTGGTTTTAAGTCTTTCCAAGGATTAACAGGCGAGACGAGAATATTGGCGAAAAAAGAAAATGCAAGCCCTCGCTTACATCTATTCGGTCCTTCGCTTATGGTCTTATCAGAGTTTGTCGTGGCCATTCTCCTTTACGTTTTCACCCGTAGTGATCAGATTATTCACCATGGTGCCCTCATTGTCGCCGGGATTGGTGTGTTACTACTAATCTATAACATTATGCCCTTTAAACTCGATACGATGACAGATGGTTACTATTTGATGATGTTATCAAAAAAGATAAATATTGAAGCTTATAATGAATTAATTAGAATTGAATCACTGATTTATGAGAATAAAAGTTTAGGTGATATCAAGCTATTCGACCAAATTACAACGCTGACAAGTCGTGTGAACATGTATAAAATTTACGACTATATTGATAAACGTGATTTTGCAAATGCTTTGACGCTAATTGATTTGATGATCACGAACAAAAACGATATTGAGGTAGAAGTCAGCAGTCGCGCTTATGCACAAAAACTTTACATCATTTTAATGACTAAAACCAAAGAAGAAGCGGATAAATTTTGGTTTGAGGAAATGAGTGGAAAAGAAAGAAAGTTTGTTAGCAATGACATCTCAATGGAATCACTACGAGCCTACCTACTCTACAATGGGGTGGTTACGCGAAGTGAATCTGAGTGTGAATTTGTGATCAACCGTGTCCCTAAAGCTGTCAAACAGGCTGTGGATACTCATCGCCGCGATATCGAAATTAAGTTATTCCAAGAAGCACTAAAGATTGTAAAAGACAATAATCCTGAGTGGCAATTAGAAGAGCCAGTCCTAAAAATTAAGAAATAAAACATAAGAAAAGCGGAGTTTAGCACTCCGCATTTCTTTTTCCCGATTAATTAATCTTTTTTATCTTTGACTAATGCGTCTCTAATTTCGGTTAGTAAGACGATTTCCGCACTTGGTGCAGGAACAGGTGCCGGAGCGGGTTCTGGTTCCACAACCGCTTCTTCACGGGTCAATTTCTTCTTTAAGGCTGCTCTTTTTTCACTAATGACCATGATAATCTTAATGATGAGGAAGAGAACGAATGCGATAAGAAGAAAATCAATGACGGCTTGGATGAAGTTGCCATAGTATAAGGCGTGTTCGGCTTCAACGACGACACCATCAACAACGACAGCCTCAGAGAAGACATACTTCCATTCTCCAATTGCCTTGCCGCCAGCTAGGCCAATAATTGGCATGAGAATATCATTAACTAAACTCTTCACAATCGCGGTGAAAGCTGAGCCAATAATGAGACCAACAGCCAGGTCAAGCACATTACCACGGGAAATGAATGCTTTGAAATCTGCAAAAAACTTTTTCATAAAAAGCCTCCTATGTGCTTTCATTTTATCACTATCCAACTTCTTTGAAAGCACATAATATAGATTACCTTTAAAAAGCATGAATTTAAAAGTATAATATAAAAGTAACTCACTCCGGGAGGTGCCTATGGCCAAAATAAAAATTGTTACCGACACGACCGCCGACTTAACAAAAGAGTTGTATGAAAAGCTGGATTGTGAAGTTTTACCGCTTCACGTCACCATCAACGAAAAGACCTACCAAGACACCGTTGAAATTACGACACCTGAACTTTATCAAATCATGGATGAGACGAAGCAGCTTCCTAAAACAAGCGCCATCAATCCAGATGTTTTCCTTGAGACTTTCAAAAAGGTTAAGGACGAAGGTTATGACGGGGTTATTGTCACCGGAATTGGTTCAAATATGTCATCAACCATGCAAAGCGCTAAGATTGCTGCGGATCAAATGGAAGACTTTCCTATTCGTCTTGTTGATTCACTCTCCTTATCTTCTGGCACGGGTCTGTTGATTCTCAATGGACGTCAATATTTAGAACAAGGTCATAGTCTCGACGAAACAGCAGACTATATGAATTCACTAGTTCCTAAAGTTCGGGCTCAATTTATTGTTGAGAGCCTTGATATTATTTATCGTGGTGGCCGTATTAGTGGGGCAAAATATCTATTTGGAAAAATGCTGAAAGCCCATCCTTTCATTCAAATGAATGAGGCAAAGCTTGTTGTCGCAGATACACCAAAGGGGAAAATACACCGGGCGCTTGATAAGCAATTTGATGTATTTCTAGCTGATTTAGAAGACGGAATTGATAAATCAAAGGTGTTTATCACCCATAGTGTTGCCCCTGATTATGTTGACTATTATTTGGAAAAACTCAAAGAGTATATTCCCAGTGAAAATATCATCGTCACGGAAGCGGGTGCAGTTATCTCTTCGCACTGCGGACCGGGTACAATTGGTATTCTCTATATTAAAAACTAAGAGATATGTTTAAAGATCAATCCCCTTATTTAAGGGGATTTTCTTTTTATCTAACGGGGACGACTGCGTCTCCAAAGGTTTGTGTAATGTAGGATTTTATCGCTTCACTTTTCAGTGTTTCCACATGAAGCTAGCAGGAGGGGGAAGAGAATTAAGAGTGTCTTTTTCATATTTTTGTTCCTTTTTAGTTTAACGACGCCGATGGTCGAATTTTTTATTTAAGTAGAGACCAATATTTTGGAAGATGGCCACAAGGAGAACAAGGAGGATAACGGTGACAACCATCACGCCATTTTCATAACGATAATAGCCATAATTGATCGCGATGGATCCTAATCCCCCACCCCC
>DATESM010000115.1:0-4200 GCA_035270805.1 Bacilli bacterium | reverse complement strand
CACTGATAGTGTTCATAAAAGCGCTTTTAAATGGAATTGAATGTTAAATTTGTTTCTAATTCAATGTTTAATCTGGTATTCATCGAGCACTGACAAAGCTTGTTCCTCGTCAATCTTAATCATCTTTTTAATTTCAAAGTTGATTTTATCTTGATTAAGATTGTCCAGGAGATGAATGTTGCTTTTAATCGCACTTTCAAGACTGTTTTCAAGCGTGAAATTTAGTTTAAGTTTAAATCTCAACGCTCTTAAAATTCTAAGTGGATCTTCTTCAATGCGCTTAGTAGGATCGCCAATCATGCGAATAACATGATTTTTTAGGTCTTTTAACCCTTCAGCAAAATCATAGACTTTCATGTGTCGATCAAGATAGAGTGCGTTAATGGTGAAGTCACGGCGACGATAGTCATCTTCAATGCGTGTCACAAATTTAATTTCTCGTGGATGACGATAATCAATATAATCATCTTCAGTTCTTAAAGTCGTCACTTCAATCTTATAGATATCGTAATGAAATGAAACAGTGCCGAATTTAGAAAAACGGTAATTGGCATCCGGAAAGAACTCTCTAGTTTGCTCAGGCGTAGCATCCGTACACAAATCTAAATCACTCGATGATACTTTTAAAAGGTAGTCACGAACGGACCCCCCGACTAGATATAATTTATAGCCATACTTAGCATATACGTCAGCCAGATTTAAAAATGCTTCTAATGTTTCCATGAATAAAGTATAACATTATTCGAAGCATTACTTTCGATTAGATATAAAAGAAAATGGAGCTTGCGCTCCACTTTACTATTGAACTTTACTTTTTAAGATTTTTGAAGGTTTGAAGACGATAGTCTTACCACCAGGGATAACAATTTCATCACCCGATTGTGGGCTGATGCCTTTACGTTCTTTGCGTTGTCTTACTTCAAATCCACCAAAGCCGGAGAGCTTAACTGTGTCTCCTTCAACTAGTGCGGTTTCGAAGGCGTCAAGCATTGCGTTGACAGCTTCATCAGCTTCTTTTTTCGAAAGTCTGGCTTTTTCAGCAACTACTAAAATTAGATCAGCTTTGTTCACGTAATTATCCTCCTTGAACAATTTTTCTTCTTAACTATAAAATAACATAATCGTTTATATTCGACAATACTAAAGATTAATCTTCACTTTTTAGTGGACGGTTCATCAGCAGTTTAATCGTCTCACTAGGTCGCTTTTGCTCATAGATAACAGAGTAAATCGCGTCGATAATTGGTGTTTTAATTGATAAATTTTTGGCAACTTCGTGAATTATTTTTGTCGTCCTTACACCCTCAACTGTCTTGGTGTTTTCGCTTAAAAATTTAGCCGCACTATCTTCTTTTCCAATTTGATAACCGGCCTGGAAATTACGGGAGTGTTGAGAGTTACAAGTGACAATTAAATCGCCTAATCCGGTCAGTCCCATATAGGTAGCCATATCACCACCAAAGTGCATGCCAAACCTGACCATTTCCGCCAGTCCGCGCGTGATCAGAGCGGCGCGTGCATTGTCCCCATACCCAAGTCCCGCCAGTGCGCCACTAGCAAGGGCAATTGCATTTTTATAAGCAACACCTAACTCGGCCCCGACTTCATCGGTTTGCGTATAGACGCGCATGTAGTCATTAGCAAATAGGGCTTGCACAGTACTCGCATCTTCAATATTAAGACTGGTGGCCGTAATCATCGTTAGCATTCTCACAACCACTTCTTCGGCATGACTTGGGCCGATAAGACTGACAACACCCTTGAGGTTTCTAGCATCTATCGATTCACGAATAACATCGCTAATACGCATAACTTTTTCGGTATCAAAACCTTTTGCGGTATTGACAAATAGTGCACTTTTGCTGAGCTTTTCATTGATATCACTCAAAAGTGAACGTAGTGCAGCAGTGGGAACTGACACGATATAAATATCGCTAAAATCAATCGCTTTTTCAATGTCAGTTGTCGCCTTGATATGTGAGTTTAAGTAAACTTCTTGCCCAAAGTAAAAACTATTTAAATGATTAATATTGATGTCATCAACTTGATCTTTATTAATCCCGTAGATTAAAACATCATGGCCATTATCAGTGAGAACCTGAGCAAGAGCAGTGCCCCAAGTCCCTGATCCAAAAATTGAAACATTCATCTATTTTCTCTCCCTGAGAATAATTTTAATAGGTGTACCATCAAAGTTAAAACTGTCGCGAAATCTATTTTCTAAATAGCGTTTATATGAGAAGTGCATATAGTAGGGATTGTTGACGAAAAGGACAAAAGTAGGTGGTTTAACAGCCACTTGATTTGCATAATAAATCTTGAGTCTCCCACCGTTAAATTGTGGGGGTTCATTCATGATTTGCGCATCCTGAATAATCCCGTTGAGCGTATTCGTTGGTACACGTAAATTATAGGCTTGTTCAACAAAATCTATACTGTTAAATACTTCGTGAATCCGTGACTTTGTCAAAGCGCTGACAAAGATGATTGGTGCATATTCCAAAAATTTAAATTCTGTGCGAATTTTTGTTTTAAATTCATCCATTGTTTTTTCATTTTTTTCAACAGCATCCCATTTGTTGACAACAATAATAATCGCTTTGTTCTCTTCAGTAGCGTATCCGACGACGTGTTTATCTTGTTCACGAATACCGGCAACAGGATCAATGACAAAGAGAACAATGTCAGCCCTTTCGATGGCTTTGAATGCTCGTAGTGCGGCGTAGCGATCGATGTCCTCATAGATTTTCCCACGCTTTTTAAGCCCGGCAGTATCAATAACGACATAATCTTTTCCATTACGAATAAAGGGAGTATCAACCGAATCACGCGTTGTCCCCGATATATCGCTGACGATGACTCTTTCTTGGTTTAAGATTGCATTAACCAAACTAGATTTGCCCACGTTAGGTTGGCCAATAATACAAAAAGTTGTTGCGTCACTGTCCTTTTTCTCTTTTTCAGGTGGTAATTTTTTTACAATCCGGTCAAGTAGATCACCGATTCCGACGCCATGCTCACCACTAACTGGGATAGGCTCACCTAATCCAAGACGGTAAAAATCAGATACCCCACCGGCATGACCACCATCGTCAATCTTATTGACAGCGACAATGACTGGTTTCTTAATGCGATAAAGCATTTTTGCAACTTCTAAATCATCAACACTGACACCAATAAAACCATCAGTGACAAAAATAATCACATCCGCTTCTTTAATAGCAAGTTCAACCTGCGCTCTAATTTGTTGTTGAAAAGGAGCATTTTCTATTTCAATACCCCCGGTATCAATCACATTAAAAGTACGGGTCAACCATTCGGCTTTACCATACATCCGGTCACGAGTAACGCCGCGTTCATCATCAATAATCGCTTGCCTTTGCCCAATTAAACGATTAAAAATCGTTGATTTCCCAACATTAGGACTTCCGACTAATGCAACTGTTCCCATATTATAACCCTACCTTTGTTCTGACGATGTCAGATACTGTCTCGACAACTTCTTCGATTGTCATATCACTTGTATCAAGTAAGATTGCATCCTCGGCTTGGCGAAGTGGGGCAAAATCACGATGAGAATCAATGTAATCTCTCTTCTCTAGTTCTAGTTTAATATCTTGTAATGGTACATTAATACCCTTTTCTAGGTTTTCTTTGTACCGGCGCAATGCCCGTGTATCCACAGAAGCAATTTGGAAAATTTTGACTTCAGCTTTAGGTAGCACGTAAGTGCCAATATCACGACCATCCATCACAACTGAATGATTTTTTGCCAGTGCGCGTTGTTGATCAACAAGCGCTAATCTAATTGGCTTGTAACTAGCAATATAGCTGACATTACCAGAGACACGTGGTTCTCTGATTTGGCGCGTGACATCAGTTTCGTTTACAAAAACTTCGCCATCTTTTGTTAGATGGATACCTATTTTACCTACGAGGCTACAAGCTTCGTCAATATTTTGTGGGTCTAGACCATGTTCAAGAACGGCCCAAGTAAAGGCACGATACATCGCGCCCGTATCAATGTAGGTAAAACCAAGTTTCTTAGCAATTAATTTAGCGATTGTGCTTTTTCCAGCTGCAGCTGGACCATCAATGGCAATAGCAATATATTTTTTCATGATAATCTCCGATATAAGAAAATAAATAAGACAGTTAAGAGCATTAAAGTTAAAAGCGAAGTCCCAACAATAGTGATAG
>DATESM010000114.1:0-2483 GCA_035270805.1 Bacilli bacterium | reverse complement strand
GCTCGTTGGTGTCTTCACTTGTTGATTGTGGTGGGCCACCCTGTTCACCGTGTTTATAAACCATCAGATCTAGACTTAAATCACTATCACTTGTAAAACTAGTTGCCGATAAGGACATAAAGACAAACTCGCCTTCTTTTCCTCCTGGGATTTTTTCTGGTTCATAATCAATGAGCGATGTCCCTGGATCACTGCTCGTTACATCACTCGTATCACTCGTCAGTGGTGGTAACACTTCATCACGATTTAAATAGACGAATATGCCAATCACAAGCGCGGTCATCATAAAACTAAGGGCAACTTTAACAGTAGGGAAAGAAAAGAATGATTTTGGTTTAGCTACAGTTTCTTTTTGTGCTTCATAACGCGTTAAAATTTGCCGCGATGTTAACTTTATTGATGGTTCTTTTACACCATCTTTAATGATTTTTTTAATGTTTTCATCATTGAAGTTATTCATAATCACTCAATCCTTTCTTTAGTTTTGCGATAGCGTTTTTATAAGACCATGTGACCGTTCCTAGCGGTTTATTTAGATGCTCAGCAATTTCTTTGTGTGTCAGTTCACTTAAGACATAGAGGACAACTATTTGATATTCATCTTCACTTAGGAGTTGTTCCATCCGTGCCAGTAAACGTTCACTGTCATCATAAGTTTCAGTGACACTCGCACCAATTTCACTCTCGTAACTATAATCTTCAATATGTGTGATGCGGTTGTCTTTTTTGAAGTAATCCAGTGCGAGATTTCGGGCGGTGACGAGAAGATAACCAAGCGGGTTCTTATTTTTCCTTAGTTTTGTTAAGTTGTTAAGAAACTTCACATAGGTTTCCGCGAGTAGGTCCTCCGCTGCTGCTTCATCTTTGACCAGGGCGAGAAGAGAATAGTATATCGGCCGTTTTGTTGCTTCATAAAATTCATCAAAAGCACTCATATCCTCTTTCTTTAGAAGATTGAGAAGAGTGATGAGCCTTGCAGTATCGCTTTGGCTCATTGTTTGCCCCTCACTATGAATACGATTTTGATGTCTTTTTTATTGGTATTGTTCATTATTTTTCTATTTTTCTATTCTTTAGTTTATCAAATAATTTCTAGTCAAACATAAATGAGATTTAAAAAAGCCTCGTGATGAGGCTCATTCAACAATGGTAATCGTTCCTGCATCTGCATCTAGGGCTAACATGTCGCCCGTTTTAATTTTTGAGGTAACATGCAAGACGTTTGAGATAAGGGGCAAGGAGTATTCTCGCGCGACGACAGCGCCATGGGAGAGGGCACTACCTACTTCCGTTACAAGGCCACCAATAATGGCATAATAAGGTGACCAACCAATATCGGTGTAGCCGGCGACCATGATTTCATCCTGTTGTAAGTTTTTAGCATCTTCGAGTGAGAGAACAACGCGGGCACGACCAAATACTTTTCCGCGTGAGAGCGTGGTCCCCTTCAATGTTTCTCCAACCTTGAGACTGGCAATATCAACCACAAGTGGGCTTGGTCGCCCATGATAGACGTGATTAAACTTAAGTCGACTCTGTTCAGCGAAAAGTCTTCTTCTCGACAAAGCTTTTTTAATCAGACTATTTTGTCCTTCTAACACTAATTGTTTAACTTCTTCATGTGTTAAAAAGTAGATGAGGTCTTCGTCATTCATCAAACCTTGTTCGACTAATTTCTTGGCGAGTGTTTTATACGCTAACTTGAAACGATCAGCGGCGAGGACGAGGCGCGACTTAGAATATTCACGATTCCGACAACCGTCGCGCGCACTATCAATGAGATAATTAAGTGCCCGTTTTTTACTGCCCTTATAACCTGAGAGTAACTTTTCACGATTAGACGAAAGATGACTTACTTTTTCAATCGATATATCTTTTTGTTGGAGAACGACTTGGATGTTACTCATTAAAGAGAGTTTATCATCCTTCCATCCAGGGTTTCTTAGTTCGGCTTCCTTAACCGCGCGATGACCATGCTTGTTTAAGAAGTGTTGATAGGCATCCTTAACGCGTGCCCGACTATTCTCATAATATTCAAGCAGCTCTGAAGGTGTATAGTTAACCACCTGTGGTTGATCAATTTTACTTAAAAGCGCAATCCGTCTTAAGGAAAAAAGGATATCTGCACTTTCAATATCATCAATATCTTCAAGCACACCCGCAATCAGCGATTTTACGTAATCATGATCAGGATAATCTTTCTTTAAAATCGTGAAGATGGCACTACTCATCGCACCAGAATGTCCACTCGTAATATAGTGGAGGAGCATAATGTTATTCAAGACATCTAACTTTTGATCAATTTTTTTAATGAGATTTTCAGCACTGCTGTCATGACAAAATTCGATGCTGCGCGCAAGACGGTCTATTTTTTTCCGCGCCCGTTTGCTTGACATTAAGAAAGCACCATAGCGCATAAAGTTAAAAAGACGGGTCGTTATAAATGGTTTTTTTGCTGTACTCGCTCCCTTATGTTCAAGCGG
>DATESM010000113.1:0-8744 GCA_035270805.1 Bacilli bacterium | reverse complement strand
TAGCAACCTCTAGTTTGGCTTCGTCTTCACTAATTGTTTTAGTAAAGAAAGCATTGATAATCCGCGCCACTTGTCGCGCCCCACCTTCTTCTAATCCCCGGGTCGTGAGGGCAGCAAAGCCCATGCGAATACCTGAGGTTGTGTTAGGTTTTTCCTCATCGTTAGGTAACATGTTTTTATTGACTGTAATATCAATGTTTTCTAACATTTTTTCGGCCTCTTTGCCGGTGATACCATATGTTTTTTTAGTGTTTAACAAAAATAAATGTGTCTCTGTGCCACTCACTTCCGCGCCAAGGCGAGAAAATTCCGCTGCACACTCTTTCGTATTCATTAAAACCTGTTTGATATAGTCCTTATATGCTGGCTGGGCTGCTTCAAAGAAACACTGTGCTTTCGCACCAATGATGTTTTCAAGTGGGCCGCCTTGCATACCTGGGAAACAGGTAAAGTTAATCTTTTTGATTAGTTCTTCGCTGTTGGTCAAAATAATTCCTCCGCGAGGTCCACGCAGTGTTTTATGGGTGGTCGAGGTCACAATATCGGCAAAGGGGAATGGGTTGGGATGTTGACCCGCGGCAATTAAACCAGCAATATGGGCCATATCCACCATAAAAATCGCCCCAATGTCATGTGCAATTTTACCAATGCGTTCAAAATCAATTTGATAGGGATAAGAGCTAAAACCCGCTAGAACAAGTTGCGGCTTTTCCCGATGAGCAATTTCTGATAACTTTTCATAATCAATTGTTCCATCATTTTTGAGACCATAGTGAACAATGGCATACTGCTTACTTGAGAAATTAACAGGACTGCCATGTGTTAAGTGACCACCTTGGTCGAGACTAAGTGAAAGGATTTTATCGCCATGATTAAGAACACTTGCATAAGCAATCATATTAGCGCTACTGCCACTATGTGGTTGAACGTTAGCGTAGTTGCAACTAAATAGATTGGTCACAAGATCAATTGCTGTTTGCTCTATCTCATCAATATAACGACAGCCCCCATAATAGCGTTTACTGGGATATCCTTCGGCATATTTATTCGTCAGAATCGACCCACAAATAAGCCGAACTTCTTTACTTGCAAAGTTTTCGCTAGCAATCAGTTCGAGGCCATCATTTTGTCGATTAGTTTCAAGTTGAATTAAATCAGTTAATTTCTTCATATTATTAGCTCCTTTTAATAGATTTTACCACAGCCTCTTTAGACAAGGTTTACTTATTGTTAAGAGACTACTAGAAATTTTAGTAAAAGTATTTATAATGATACATATGGAAAAAACACATCCTATAATCACAATTCCTCTGGCCCATCGTGGTTTACATAATGAAAAATGGGACGAAAATTCACTCCCGGCTTTCAAACATGCATGTGACAATAAGTTTGGTATTGAACTCGATGTTCACTTAATGAAGGATGGTAACATCGCTGTCATTCATGACGCCAACTTAAAACGAGTAACAGGTTTTGATGTTTTGATTGAAGATTTAGTCAAAGAAGACCTTGTAAAATACCCCTTACTAAAAAGCAAAACCACAATCCCTTTGCTCAGTGAAGCATTAAATCTTGTTGATGGTCGCGTTCCTGTGCTTGTTGAGCTTAAAGTTGTTAATGATTTCAACCCCGAGTTTGCCCTCAAGGTTATTGAAATTCTCAATCAATATCCTTACAAGAAGAATGTCGCACTCCAATCATTTAACCCTTATGCAGTTAAATTTTTAAGAATGAATCAGGACGTTTTTCCTGTTGGTCAGTTGGCAAGTGATATATTGCCCGGACAAAGTAAATTTGTTCATTTTATGTTTAAACACCTTTTCATTTTGATGATCAGCAAACCTCATTTTTTAAACTATGAAGTTGGTTATATCAAAAAAAGAAAAATCGCCCGCCTACGTCGGCGTGGTCTTCCCATTGTCACCTGGACAATCGATACAGAAGAAAAAAAGACATTAGCAGCAAAATTTGCTGATAATATAATATTTGAATCTATTAAGATATAAAGGTAAAGGTAACCCGTATGAAACTTAATGTTAAACGCACAATCCTAGTCGGTTTTGCTTTTTTAATGATTTCAATGTTTTGGCAAGTCTACGACAACCTCGTCGTAAAGATGCTCGTTGATTCATTTGGTCTCAATCAAACCATGTCTGGATTTGTCATGGCCATTGATAACATTCTTGCCATCTTCCTCCTGCCATTATTTGGACTTTGGAGCGACAAAACGATGACCAAATTTGGTAAACGAACGCCCTATATTTTTATCGGCACTATTATTGCCGCTTTATTAATTACTGGCGTCTCTATTTTTGATTTCTACCAACAACAAGCGGTCATGCAAAATGGTATTTCTGGTGTGACTTCTTTCCTCAATAATGGTGTGACAAACTACGCATACTCTATTGATGGTGTCGTTGCGTTTACCGCTGAAAAAATGGATGTTGTTTCAGCCCATCGTGCTCAAACCGTTCTTAACTCAATTACGCTCCAAGATCCAACGATGTTCATCTTCTTTGTTGTTATCTTGTTCTTCGTCTTATTTGCCATGGCGGCATTTAGAACGCCGGCCGTGTCACTGATGCCTGATGTCACCCCAAAACCACTTAGAAGTAAGGCAAACGCCCTTATCAATCTCATGGGCGTCGTTGGTGGTGTGATTTCCTTATTATCAATGACATTTACTGCAAATGAGAATTCTGCTTTATTCGATCGGTTTGGTTATATTCCTGCGATGCTACTTTTAGCTATTCTGATGATTGTCATGCTCATTGTCTTCATGACCACAGTCAAGGAAAACAAATGGGTTGATGAAATGGAAAAATTCTCGATTGAACATAAACTCACAACAAGAGAAGAAATCGAACAAGATAAAGCCGCGACTTCACATAAACTACCAAAAGATGTGCAACGCTCACTTATTCTTATTCTAACAAGTGTTGTCTTATGGTTTATGGCTTATAATGCTGCCACAACAAAATACTCGATTTATGTCACAAATACTTTAGGTCAATCTAACTTTACACTCCCACTCATGGTCGCCAACGTGACTGCAGCTATTTCGTTTATTCCGATTGGTATTCTTGCCACTAAGTTTGGTCGCCGCAAAACAATTCTCGTCGGAATTGGTATCCTTACCCTCGCCTTATTAATTGGTATTGTTGTCACCCCAGAAACTAGTTTCTTGATGTTTGCGACGATGGGTTTAGCTGGCGTAGGTTGGGCAACCATTAACGTCAACAGTTACCCCATGGTTGTAGAAATGTCTAAGGGCTCAAATGTCGGTGTCTATACTGGTTATTACTACACTGCAAGTATGGCTGCTCAAATTGTGACGCCTATTCTTTCTGGCTTACTCATGGATTTATTTATCCAATACGTTCCAACATTTGGCACAAGAATTCTTTTCGTTTACAGTGCTGTCTTCAGTGTCTTAGCCTTTATTCCAATGTTCTTTGTCAAACATGGTGAACCCAAATTATTAGAAGGCGAAAAAGTCGAACTTCATATCGATAACGATTAGTATGGCCATCAAGTTTCCAAACAAGAAAAAACTCTTTCTCCTTGATCAAGATGGGACTCTATACAACGGAAACACTCTTTTTAGTGGTACGAAAAAATTTCTTGACGATATTAAGGCCCACAATGCTGAGTATGTGTTTGTCACAAACAATTCATCAAAATCAGTTGACGACTACATTAAAAAATTAGCTGGATTAGGTATAGAAGCAAATAAGCATCAATTCTTCACCTCAACTGAGGCAACGATTATGCACTTGAATAGTCACTATCCGGGTCTTTCTGTTTATCCTGTTGGTACAACTTCTTTTATTAACAAGCTAATTGAAGAAGGCATCACCATTAAAAATCATCTTCAGGCTGATATTGCACTCTTAGCCTATGATACGGAATTAACCTATCAAAAATTAGCTAACCTATCAGAAATGCTTCTTAAACGGGATGTTCCTTATATAGCCACGAATCCTGATTTTGTTTGCCCCATCGAATTTGGGAGTGTCCCAGACTGTGGTAGTTTTATCGAAATGATTGAACATGCCACGAAAAAAAGGCCACTTATTATCGGAAAACCAAACAAGAACTTCCTTGATTTGGCCCTTAAAAAATATGGCGTGAGAAGGGAAGAAGCGGTGATGATTGGTGACCGCCTCTATACTGACATCCAAAGTGCTTATAACTCCTCAATTACATCCATCCTCACCCTTGAAGGGGAAGCAACTATGGCCGATGTTGAAAAATACCCAATTAAACCCGACTATATTATTCAATCAATCAGTGATGTTTTCGACTAACGAGTAGTTCTTGTCATTGATTTAGAAATAAGGATTTAAATGAAAAAACATAAAGTATCGTTTATCGTCTTTTACATTCTAACTGCACTTTATTCACTCTTTTATCTACTGACAATTTTTGTTCCCGAACTCTATGATAATCACGATACTTTTCTCAGCCTCGGTGTATTGGGCTTACTAGCGTTTGTCTTTATCCGTGGCAATGAAGAAGTCAGTAAGACACTCAAATATAGCACACTAGCCTTGGCCCTCATTGTCACGACTCAAATCATCATAAGTCTAACAAATTCACACGAACTCGTCTTTTCAAATTTGGTTGTCGACATTATTTTTCATAGTCTCTTTTCTATCACATTTCTACTATTCGCCCTTGGTATTTACCAACGGACAATTTCCTACAAGAAAAATCAAATTTTACGTAAGGCTTCTTTTGATTTCAATGAGGCAGTGCTTTTTGAATAAAATCAAACAAAGAAAACAGTCCGCTTCGAGTTTTCAAAACGCTTCATGGAAAAATATCAATATCCTCACATCAAAGCCACTATTTCTTTTGAGGAATTTAAAACTTGGGTCGATCCACACGATGTTGAAAGTTTCAGCAAGATAGATACACTCCACTTCGAAACACTGGCGATTAACACCATCGTCCATATTCGCTTTTTTAATCAACTGCCCCCTGTGCCTATTCAAATAAAGGGCTCACATCACTATGATGATCTTTTTTTTAATCCACTTTATATATCCTTTACTCTTAGTCTGGAAGCTGTTCGAATTTCATAATTGTCTCTAAGTCGTGATCCCAATCTGCTTTACTTTTGAAAAAGATATGGGCTTTTGGTCTCATGATAATATCGCCGTCTATACTACCTGCAGGCACAACCAACAACTTCCCATCCATTAAACTTGTACCCTTGCTGTGTAAAGATTAAAAGAAAAAGCCCTTAATTGGGCTTTATTGGTTTCATGGTGGAGATGCGGAGAGTCGAACTCCGGTCCAAAAACTGTCCCCTAGCGACGTCTACAGCTTAGACGATATTAGGTTTTAACGCTTAGCATAAATATCGACAATAAGTTAAGCGCGAGATCATGTGGTTTTCGAGACTATTTATCATCATCATAGTCCTTAGTCTTTTTTCTGGCGCGTCGTTTAGTGGAGAAGACTAACCACTAAGTTAGCGCGCTGCTCGTTAGATTAACGTCGTGCTTAATTAAGCAGCAGCGAAGGATAAATTTCTGTTGCCAGATAATTTAATTTTTTTTGATGATAACGTCATCACTCGGCTGCAATCACTATCAGACATGTTCCTGTCGAAACCATGACATCCCCATGTGTGTTTATTATATAGATTAGTTAAAAAATTTACAAATAGAAAGATTGACATCACTATATTTATCAAGGCAATCAATGATAAGATAAGACTGATGAAAAACACAATAAACATTCCTGCACTAGAAAAGTGGTACCAAGATAATCATCGTCCTCTCCCCTTTAGAGAACATAGCAACCCTTATTATATTTGGGTCAGTGAAATCATGGCACAACAAACTCAGATTGAGACAGTCATTCCGTATTTTAATCGTTTTATTGCACGGTTCGCGACTATTGAAGACTTAGCTGAAACCGATAGTGACACGCTTCATAAGATGGTCGAGGGTATTGGTTATTACCGCCGTTTTCAACATATGCATGAGGCCGCTAAATTGATTGTTGCTAACTTTGATGGTATTTTTCCAAGTCACTACGATGCTGTTCGTTCTCTGCCTGGTGTCGGTGAGTATACTGCGGGCGCAATCATGTCAATTGCTTACGATCAACCCTTTGCCGCGACCGATGGTAATGTGATTCGTGTCTTGTCGAGATACTATGGCCTACGTGATGATATGCGTACCACACCTGCACGCAAAAAGATTACATTACTTAACCAAGCTTTGATAAAAATGGCGACTCCTCACGTTTATACACAAGCGATGATGGAGTTAGGCGCGCTTATCTGTCGTCCGAATAATCCTTTGTGTGATCGATGTCCTCTCCAATCACACTGTCAGGCTTTTTCCCTGCAATTAACAAGGGAATTGCCGGTTATTTCACCATTAAAGAAACCTACATCAAAGCATTTTATTACCCTCATTGTTGAATACAATCAACAACGGGCCGTGATTAAAAAAGAAGTGGGGCTATTAAAAGGTATGTTTCTATATCCGCAATATGAAACTGACGATATATACGAGGTTAAGACTAGTTTAGAATCCCGTGGCTGTACGATTGATAATTTAGTTTTTGTGAAGAAGGTTACACATGTTTTTACACATCAAATTTGGATGATGAATGTATATAAAATTGCATTATCAACTCCTCCAACTCCTGCCATGTGGCAGTTTGTTGATGATATCTCTACACTTCCTATGGCGGTAGCGCATCGCAAAATAAAAATTTAATCTAATCATCCCAGCCAATAGCCTAATATTTGGCGGTTTTATAAAAGGTTATATTATAAATATAAATTGATAAATTCTACTATATACCTTATAATCTTATAGCATAAAGGTAGGTCTATATGAAAAAAACAAAACCAATCAAAAAACAAAACCGTACACTCAAATTGCTCTTTAGCAGTCTGTTTAAAAATGACGCCGCTGTTGAAGGTGGTCGCACCCAACCATGGTGGATTGCCCTGACACTTTTATTAGTTTCCGTCATCATTGCAATCATTCCAACGATGATTCAAATTGGCCAAACAAAAGGAAGCGATGTTTTCAAAGGCGTTCAATATCAAACTGATGTCGCCCTTGTAAAATTTAACGAAGCTCTCGTTGCTGAAGGTGTCGACCTCGTCTATCGTGAAGATATCAACACAGGTTACCTCCTCCGCAACGAAGGAACTGCTTTTGAAACCGCATTTAGCGACAAAATTAGCATCAGCTCTGTTAGTGGCAGTGTTGATGTTCACTACTTCTCATTCGCCCAACCTCGTAATGTCGACACCACAAATAGCGAAGGCGAACAAGTTGAACAATCAATCAACTTCGAATATCTCCGGGTTTACTACACTGGTAACATTACCGAGCAATTCGCACTCAGGGGCGAAAGTGCCGAGCCAGAAGTATATTTAGCTAATTATCTCATCACACTATCAGAAAATAGCACAAGTGTTGATCCTAACGCCAAGGTGACCTCCCATGTCATCTTAGGAAAATCAGGTCTCTACTTCCGCGTTTATAACCCCACTAAAGTATTATTGGGTAGTGATTATGTGAGAAGCACACAAGGCGTTAGTCTCGACGTGAAAGAGTCCTTTGCGCTTCATACTTTCAATCAAACAACTTTGGATGGTCAAAGCATTGTCGGAACGGACCCTCAATACGTCAGTAAAGTGATGGCAAATTGGTCACATCTAGTTAACATTACTTATGGGCCTGTTAAAACTATTACCTTCTGGACCACCAATGGCATTAATGGTTTAATTTATCTCATCTTAAGTATCTTCATCGGTCTAATCTTCTTTATTACCACTCGTGGCAAATATAATCCAAACCGTGACATTAAATTCTTTGAAGCAATGAAAATTGGCGCTTGGTTGCTCTTGACACCTGCGCTACTCACGCTCATCGTCGGTAGCTTCGTGCCAAGTTATGCTTCCCTTGTCTATATCATGACCTTAGGGATGAGAACTGTTTGGATGTCGATGAAGTCAGTCCAACCCCCTGCTAAATAATAAATTTTGATTCAAACAAAAAACTCACTTATCACAAGTGAGTTTTTTAATCTCCATAGTCCGAGCCACGAGAGTTATCGTCAATTCGAATATTCAGTTCGCCGAGTAAATCATCAATTTCTAAGGCGATATAGCTTTCGTCTTTAACCAGTGGGCTTTCAAAGGTTCGCGTGAAGACGACACGTTTGAATTTCTTCACTTTGGCGATCATCCATGCCACCATGTCCTCCACTCTTTCAGGGTATCTTTCTTCGATTCTCGTGAATTGCGTGTAAAACCAAGCCTCGACATAAAATTGCTCCCCGGTGGGGAGTTGATAGCCTCTAGCAAAGTTTGTCAGTGGGGCTTTTATCGGTTCGTATGTTTGAAATTCTTCGTAATTCATAGTTTTTGTATGCTAATATATTAGCATAAAGAAGGGGGATATTACCAATGATAGACTATGCAAAAAAAATAAAAATCGTCGTTACCGATATTGATGGAACTTTACTTTCACACACAAAAGGAAAAATCCCTGATAGTGCAATTAAAGCGATTAAAGACCTGCAACGTAATGGTGTCATGGTATTCCTTGCCAGTGGTCGTAATTACTACCTAATCAGAAAATCTGGTGTTCTAAATTTTGTTAAACCAAATGGCTTCATCACCATGAACGGCGCTAATGTCATTATTGACGATAAAGTCATTTATGAATATCCAATTCCTAGCAAAGACGTTGATG
>DATESM010000112.1:0-5945 GCA_035270805.1 Bacilli bacterium | reverse complement strand
TTGGCAAGGTAGTGTTCTACCACTGAACTACACCTGCAGTTGCATGAATAAATATAACAAACAAATCTAAATAATGCAATATTAAAAGTGTAAGATTTTAAAAAAAGTTAGAATAATTATGATATATTATTAAGCGAGGTGATGTTATGAGTTATGACAAATTAGCGGATTTAATTTATCCGGAAATTACGACGACAGTTGAAGAACTTGAAAAGCGCTATCCACTGCGACAACTTCCCCCTGGCGCAGAGGTTTTACGTTTTGCCCCATCGCCAACAGGCTTCCTGCATACCGGCTCTCTTTTTACGGCTTTTATCGGTCAAAAGGTCGCACGGCAAACGGGTGGCGTTTTCTTTGTCCGACTTGAAGACACAGATCAAAAGCGTGAAATTGTCGGGACTGGCCAAGAACTACTTGAGCAACTCGCAGAATTTGGTGTTGTCCCCAACGAGGGATATCTTGGTGACCATGAAAGTGGTGCCTATGGACCTTATGCACAAAGTCATCGCGCTGATATTTATAAAACTGTTATCAAACAAATGATTAAAGACAACATAGCCTATCCCTGTTTTTGTAGTGCAGAAAAGCTACAAGAAATGAGAGCACTACAAGAAGCAAATAAAGAATTAACTGGTTATTATGGACACTATGCTACTTGTAGTCATTTAAGTGTCGACGACATGATGGATAAGGTTAAACGCGGAGAGCCCTATGTTATTCGCTTTAGAAGTAAAGGCAATCATCAAAATATGGTTAAAGTCAGCGATTTAGTGCGTGGTGAACTGGAACTGAGTGAAAACGACCAACATATTGTGATACTCAAGAGTGATGGTCTACCCACCTATCATTTTGCCCACGTTGTCGATGACCACTTTATGCACACAACGATTGTGAGTCGTGGTGAAGAATGGATTAGTAGTTTGCCACTGCATGTTCAACTCTTTGCTGCACTAGGGTGGACGGCGCCGCAATATGCGCACCTTCCTGTTATTAACAAACTAGAAAATGGGAACAAACGTAAACTGAGCAAACGCAAAGATCCAGAAGCGGCAGTTTCTTATTTCTTAGACCTTGGCTATCCGCCTGAAGCACTTTTGACCTATCTTTTAAGCATCGCAAATTCCAACTTTGAAGAATGGTGGATGGACCACAAGATGGATGCCCTTGATGATTTTTCGCTGTCATTTGGTAAAATGTCTCTTGATGGTGCCTTATTTGATTTAGAAAAGGTTAACTTTTTTGCCAAAGAGTTTTTTGCTACTCTCAAGGCTGAAACCATCGCTCAAAGAGTGGTTAACTATTTAAAAAAGGAAGAAAATAACAACGATAAGATCAATCTCATTAGTCAAGATTGGCAAAAATTTGTCAAAATTATGAACATCGAGCGTGAAAAAGAAAATCCGCGTAAAGATTATGTTTATCTCCAACAAGTTTGGCCCTCTATCGCTTTTTTCTATGACCCATATTATGAGGCAATATTTGACAAAAAAGAAAACGATCTAATAAACCCTACTCTAAATCAACAAGTAATCAAAAATGTTATCAACGATCTAAAAGCAATCATGGTTTTTTCAAAAACCAATGAAGAGTGGTTTGATAGTATCAAAGAAGTTGCCACAAAAAATGATTTTGCTCTTTCAAAAAAAGACATCAAACAAAACCCAGATAAATATCATGGTAGTGTCGCCGATGTGGCTGAAATTCTCCGTATAGCGCTAACCGGTTCGAAGAAAAGTCCAAATCTACATGATGTCATTGAGATACTCGGGCGCGAACAAGTTGAACGCCGTTTAGATTTTATTGTTGCAAATATTCTCAACAAGTAGTTAAATATATGCAGCTGGTCCGTTGGAGAAGTGGTTAACTCATATCCCTCTCAAGGATACATTCATGGGTTCGAGCCCCATACGGACTACCAACTGAAAAGATAAAGCCCTGTCATGATGGGCTTTTTTTGATTATGACTAGCAAAAAGCCATTATTTCTTTTAAATAGATGCTATAAAGTCTATAATAAAAATGATGAAGGGAGTTTTATTATGATCACTAAAAAAATTACATCTGTCTTGACGTCTATTTTTGCGATGTTCACCGTATTGTTCTTTATTCTCGCACATGTTCTCGTGGGTGAAGGCATGTTTTTACCGGCTGTGGGCCTTGCTTTATCACGGGGATTACTCTTTTTAATCACACCATCCATGGCTGTTGCCTATCTTGTCGTGGCTGCTATTATTCTGATCAGTTTAATTGTGGCAATCGTGTGGATTATTAAACTCATAATAATCAAAGGTAAGTTTTTTGATTTTATCCAACCATTTATCTTTTTATTTTCTATCGTCCTTAGTTTGCTTGTTGTCAGCTATCGGGAGGCATTAGCAACTTTTTATAATGCTGAAGCGACAAGACTTGTCGTTTTCTATCTCATAGCCGCGACCCTATTTATAATGGCTTATGGCCTCCATCTAATGGTCTTCGGCCTTGTTAATGCTAATCATAAGCAAAGCGATGAAGCCATGGCGGATGTCCCAGTTGGGCTAACTGAACAAGAAGTCAGACAAATTGTTCAAGATGAACTCAATAAAATCGAACCAGTTGTGGTTAAAGAAACAATGATTAAAAAACCGGTTCAAGCAGTTAAACCTGAAAAGAAGGAAGATGTTGTTGAAGAGCTAGAAAGTTCAGTTGAAGAAGTCGAAAATAAAGTCGAAGAAGTTGAGCAAAAAGAAGTAATGGTAGAGGTCCAATCTGAGCCCGTCGTTGCTCCACTTGATGAAATAAAAGAAGAACCTGTCGCCGCAGCAGTCGTTAAGAAAGTGAGTGATGAGGGTGAAGGATTTGAACGCCTGACATTTGAAGAGAGAATTGCGACATTTGATGAAGAGTCACTCGCTAAATATTACGAACTTAAAGAATACATGCTTAGTTATGGCGTGAAATCACGTTTATCAAGTACAGGTGATTCATTTAGAGCCAATCGTAATATGTACTTTAAGATTACGAACTCGGGTAATTCAGGCTTCAAAGTTTACTTTAAACTCGATCTACCTAGTTATGAACAAACGACATTTCCTCTCAAAGATGCTTCTGGCATTAAAATGTATGAAGAGGTTCCGGCATTCATGTACCTAAAGAGTGATTTATCGCTAAAAAGGTGTAAAGAACTTGTCGATGACGTCATGTTGACTAATGGCTTCGTTAGAAAAGACTAGACAAACGAATATGACAATAAGACCTGTGAAAACGGGTCTTTTTTATAGCTTTGATGATGAAGTGTGATGTGTCGCTATTTACAAAATCACTGCGACTTGATATGATAACAAAGTCATATAGACAAAAAAGGAGTGTGGTTGGCTATTATGCCTGACGAGCCTATAACGCGGATCTTATTAATTATTATCTTAATATTACTTGGCGCCTTTTTTGGTTCGAGTGAAACGGCATTTACCACCGCCGATCGCATTCGTCTTAAAGTCAAAGCAGAAAACAATAATAAGAGTGCTAAGCTTGCACTCTGGGTAACCAAAAATGTTGACAATACAATTGTCACTATTTTAGTTTTAAATGCCTTATTACAAACCGTGATGTCAACACTTGCGACTGTTTTCTTTATTTCACTGATGGGTGATTCTGGCAGTGTGGTTGCCTCAATCGTCACTGCTGCGGTTATTTTTGTGCTTTGTGACTCGATTCCTAAAACGATTGCACACGCCATGCCAGAAACCATGGCAATGATTAATAGCTACTTTGCAAGCGTACTCATTATCCTACTCTATCCAGTAACCATCATTTTTTATGGACTCTTTGCACTTTTAAAAAAGATCTTCCATTTTACCGAAGACACGCAGATTACTGAGCAAGATTTTTCCAATGTCATTGAGTCGGCTGAAGAAAAAGGTCAAATTGATACTGACGCTAGTGATATTATCCTCTCTTCCCTTGAATTTGGTGATACCGTTGTCCGTGATGTGTTAACACCACGTCATAATATTGTCGCTCTTGATTTTACGCAACTTACGACCAAAAAATTGAATGATTTTTTACTAAAAACGAAATATTCTCGGATTCCAATCTATAAAGATAATATTGATAACATTATTGGTGTTATCGTTGTCCGCGAATACATTAAGGCCTATGTTAAAAATCAAAAGCTTAATCTTAAACGTGTTCTAAATAAACCATATTTTGTTTCACATAAAGCAAATCTTGAACAAATTATTGAGGGGTTTCGGACAAACAATACGCACGTGGCTTTTGTCAAGGATGACAAGGGTCTCCTCATTGGCATGGTGACGATGGAAGACGTACTAGAAGAGTTAGTTGGGCAAATCGCGGAACCACTTAAACGCCTGAAGAAAGCGAGTTCTACATAATGAATATAGGATTATCAATTACCTTACTCGTTATTTTAGGGACGCTGTCTTTCTTTTTCAGTGGGGTTGAAAACGTCTATGTCACCGTCAATAAGTTGAGGCTTGAAAAGGACGTTAAAGAAGGAAAGCCAATGAGTAAACAAGTGTACCGCATGGCCACTAACTTTAATAATACATTGTCGACTCTGCTTTTAGGTAATGCCCTCGTTAATCCGGCGATTACAACCATTGGTACTTTATTAGCGCTCGATGTCGCCCGCAATACAAACTGGAGTGAGGCACAGGCAACGACCCTCAGTGTCGTTATCATATTTATTGTCATCCTTATTTTCTTTGAAATTATCCCGAAAACACTCTGTTTAAAATTTAATTATCGTCTTAGTTATATTTTCATATATCCGATGTTGTTTTTTAAATATCTATTCCTCCCTATTAACTTTGTGATGGATAAGTTTCTCAATTTAATGATGCGCTTTTTCTCCTTATTCGCTCGACCCAAACGGGAAATTCAAAATCGCCTAGGTTATAGTGATGATGAACTCACTGAAATGGTTAATGAAATTGAAGAGAGCGGTGTTATTGACGAGAAAACAAGTGAGCTGCTCAAATCTGCGATCGAGTTTACTGAAACAGAAGCCTATGAAATTATGACGCCACGCGTCGATGTCTTTGCTTATGACATTGACGATGATATCGAAGAATTAATGAATGATAGTGATATCTTCAAATATTCCCGCGTTCCGGTTTATGAAGATACAATTGATAATGTGATTGGTATTTTGCCAACTAAACTATTGTTGAGGCTAATCCTAAGCAAGAAGAAAGTCAAAGTAAAAGAGCTGATGCAGCCTGCCCTCTTCGTTCACCATTCCAAACAAATTTCGACATTATTAAAAGAATTTAAAGCGACAAAAAATCATATTGCCATTGTGATTGATGAATATGGTGGGACTGAAGGTATTATTACAATGGAAGACATCGTTGAGGAAATTATCGGCGAAATTTGGGATGAGAGTGATGAAGTCAACGAACCTTATGTTGAAGTTGCTAGTGGTCACTTTATAATTGATGGTGGCCTTAATCTTGACGACTTTTTCGAACTGCTTGATATTGCTGAAGATGAAGAGACCGACTATGATACTGTCGGCGGATGGTGTCTAGATAAACTCGATCGCTTTGCTAGGGTTGGTGATACATTTGAGTATCAAGGCTACCAAATTCTAGTGACAAAAGTTGAAGAGTTCACAGTCGAAAAAATCGAAGCCAAAAAAATCATTGAAGAAGAATAAATTTACTGTTATAAAAGAAAACGCCAGGTTATTTGAACTGAACCCCGTTTAGTTCTCAAGAAAATAAAAACCCTCTTAGCGTAAAATAAACGTTAGGAGGTTTTTTATATGGCAAGTAAAGGTCAAAAATTTAAGAAGTATTCACCCGAATTAAGAGAAGAGATACTTAAAAAGTATTGGTCTGGCATTCCTGCGTCTGATTTGGCGAGAGAATATAGTGTTTCTGATAATACAATTCGTATGTGGAATTACAACATCAAACATCTTCGCGTCGGAAAGAAACGAGG
>DATESM010000111.1:0-6576 GCA_035270805.1 Bacilli bacterium | reverse complement strand
GAGCAACTACTTAAACTCGCTCTCAACGAATTTAGGAGTTAAGATGGATCGCATATTAGATGCTAAGTTAAGTCAAGAAGAACAATCTTTAGAAAATAATCTCCGCCCCTATTATCTTAAGGATTATGTAGGTCAAAATCGTTTGAAAAGCAATTTAAACGTTTTTATTTCGGCCGCACTCAAACGTGAAGAAGTACTTGATCATGTTCTTCTATTTGGACCTCCTGGCCTTGGTAAAACGACGCTTGCCTATATCATTGCCCATGAGATGAAAGGTGACATCGTCACCATTCACGGCCCAAGCATTGAAAAAGCCGGTGATTTAGCTTCTCTTCTTACAACCCTTAAAGCGGGTGATATTTTGTTTATCGATGAAATACACCGTCTCCCTCGGCCTGTCGAAGAAATTTTATATTCGGCAATGGAAGACTTTGTGCTCTCAATTATGGTTAGTCGTGATGGGAGTGGGAAAATGATTAATCTTGATTTACCGCCATTCACCCTCATCGGTGCAACGACGCGGGCCGGTGATTTGAGTTCACCTCTGAGAGCTCGCTTTGGCATCAGCGAAAAGCTGAATTTTTATACAGAAGAAGAAATCGCACAGATCATCAATCGAACAAGTGGCGTATTATCAGCCCCGATTGAAGATGATGCCGCTCATGAAATCGCACGTAGAAGTCGCGGAACGCCCCGAATTGCTAACCGTATCTTCCGCCGTGTTCGTGATTTTGCGACCTATCAGGCCAAGGACACTATCGACCTTGAATCAGCACTCAATGCATTGCATGCTCTCCACGTTGATGAATTGGGACTCGATGATGTCGATATTCGCTATCTCATGACACTGATTGAACGCTTTGGAGGCGGACCCGTTGGTCTTGATACCCTGTCAAACGCGATTGGAGAAGAAGCAACAAACCTAGAAGATGTCTATGAACCCTACTTATTACAACTAGGTCTAATTGACCGGACGAAAAGCGGTCGGGTCGCAAGTCATAAAGCCTATGAACATCTAAAAAGAAATCACAACCAGAATTTGTTTTAAGGAGAACCACAATGAATAGCCTCATAAACATGATGACCAACCAAGAGGGTTGGACAATAACGACTATTTACATCACGCTGATTGTCTTAATAATTACCGCTAAAATTATGCTGAGATATGTTTATAAGAACAAATATTACAATATTCAGAATTATCTGTTGCTAATTTTAACGATTATTCCTGCATCTTTTATGTTTATCATTGGTGAACGATGGGTGTTTGGGCCTAACTACTTACCAACAAATAATCCTGTTAATGACTTAACATTTAGTGGCTTTCATTTTGTTTTTATTGCTTGGATGATTGTGACGGCCATTGCTTTTGCTTTTATTGGAAAAGGGCACCGTGATGACCATAGTCAAACATACTTTCATGGCAAAATGGATAAAATTGATTACACCATTTTCCGCCTTGGTCTTTTTTTACTTGCGATTGAAACTTATAAGCAACTTGTGTTTGCAAATTTGTGGGATGGGCTCGATCAATATCAATGGTATGCGTTCCCACTACAATTTTGCTCTGTGCCAATTTTCTTTTTCCTGTTTGCACCCTGGTTTAAAAACAAAGCCCTCAAAGACGCATCATACGAATTTATTGGTCTTTATGTCACACTTGCTGGTCTTTTAGTAATGATTGTCGGTGGTAGTGTCTTTACTAACACCGTCGCGATTAGCGTTCATACAATGCTATGGCACGGCATGATGGTTGTCGCTGGTGTTTATCTCATCTTTGCCAAAGGAATTGGTACAAACTACAAGCAATTAGTCCGTGCTAGCCTCTTTCTAGTTGGGCTTATTATCCTCGTCCAAATCGTCAATATTCACTTTCACTATATGGGTGAATATTTAGAAAATGGTCCTGGCGGATTTTCGGGCTTTTTCATCAGCCCTTGGGAAAATGGTTTCTCAATGCCGGTGTTAGGAGCTTGGCAAAAAGCACTCTATGAAAGTGCGATGCCTAGAGCCCTTAGTGCCACACTTTATTCAATCATTTATTTTCTTGCCTTTACCGTTGGGGCTAGCCTTGTCTATGGTTTAACCTATGGTATACGTCAACTTGTAAAAATGACAAATAAAGAACCGACAACGCATTAAAAAAGCGAAATTTTAGCAACGATGTTTTTAAAAAATTACGACGAATTCATTGTTGAAATTAATACTATAAAATAGTATTCTATTAAAGCGATATATTTTCGTGGTAATTTATTTATAATTGGAGGAATTTTACATGCGCCGCTTAATTGCATATATAGGTCTTGCTGTTTCACTCATCGTGGCAACAGCACTTAACGTGTTTGCCCCTATTAGAGGTCTCAATTCAAACCTTGAGTACACTAATGGTCGCGAATTTGTTTATCAAATCAACGCTAAAACAGATACTGAAACCGTAACTGGTGATTTACCTGATGGCGCTCTTGATGAAATTTTTGATGTCATGGACCAAAGAATGGAAACATTTGGCGTCTCCGAATATCAACTTTCAAAAGAAGGCAGTAACATCATTAGAGCAACTGCCGCACTGCCAAGTGATAGCCAATACAATCGGCTTCGTGTTTATCTTAATTACAATGCTAATTTCACAATTAGAATTGCAGCAGATGACGAAACGACCGCTATTGCCGACGCTGAACAAATGTTTGATGGCGTGTCAGCACGGATTGAATACCGTGGTCCATACCCATTTATCGTTATTCCTCTTAGTGATCCTCAATGGTTCCAAGATAATATCGTCTCTGTTGCTGAAAAAATCCAAGAAGAAGAGCAATCTTCAACCGAAGATGGCAGTCAACCAGAATTAGTTGATAATGCCAAAATCGTAATGTGGAGTGATTTTAATCCTGATACAGATTCCTATGCTAAAGCCCGAGAAGATAACGAAATGGCTGGCAAACTATTCTTAAGTTTCGACTATCGTTCAATGTTCTGGGATGAAGACAAATCTGAAATCGCTGTTGCAAGCCCAATTGATGGCTATAATGAACAAAACGACTATACAACTGAACAAATCAAAGAAGCCAGCGACACCGCTCGCTACATGGTTAATGTGTTTAATGCCGGTACACTTGACTACGATGTCGAATTCTTATTTGAAAACCGTCTAATTCCCGCTAGTGTTGAGTCAATCTTATCTTTTGGTGAAATGGATCGCGTAGCTTTATCACGCACGATTATTGCCGCCGGTCTTGCTTTTATCTTTATCTTTATAGTGATTGGTTTGATGTACCGTCTGCCAGTCTTTGCGACTGTTTCTAGTTTTATGGTGACATTACTCGGTACGCTTTTACTCTTCAATGCGATTACTGTCGAGATATCGACAAGTGCAATCATCGGGTTTATCTTCGTTGGCCTACTATCAGTCTTTGGTAGTGTGACCTATCTCAGTAAATTCCGCAATGAAGTATATCGCGGACGTAGTTTCAAAAAAGCGCATGCTGAAGCTAATCGTCGCTCATCTGTTTATAATCTAGATGCGCTTATTCTCTCACTCATTGTCGGTGTTGTCACCTATTTCACAGCCGGTCCTGCTGTCATCGGCTTTGGAACGGTCTTGATTTTTGGCAGTATCGTTGGTCTTATTAGTATTCTCTTCCATAATGCGATTCTTTACTGGTTACTTGCTAATAATACAGCTACACAAAAATGTTACAAAATTTATGGTGTTGATGAAGCCAAAGTCGCAAACTTATTAGAAAATGAAAAACCAAGTTATTTTGGTCGCTTTGCTAAAACAAACCCCAATAACAAGGCTAAATTATATGGTTCAGTATTTGGTGGTATTCTTGTCGCCGGTATTGCTACATTAAGTGTCTTTGCCGGTTTAGGCAGAACACCACTTAATCTCCAAGTTCAAGATGATAATGTGACACGTGTCTACTTCCGTCTCAGCGAAGGCAGTCAAATTACATCAAATGCCGAGTTTACTAGCCCTGATTTGATTTTAAGCAGTATTGCCATTGATGGACAAGCACTCGAACTTATCAAAGAAGGTGGCTTAGTTTCCTATGAAACACATGATTATTCAACTAAAACGGGTGAAGGTGAAAATGAAATCACAACTAACTACACCTATTTAGTCTATAACATTGAAGGTGCCTACACAGGTGAAGAAGTTGTCGATTATGCTTTTGTCAGTGGTAGCTATAACTTTACGGGTACACTCCCACTAATCGACGCGCTCGCTGACATTACACTTCAACTTGATCCTTTAGCAGAAGTTAGCGTTAATCATGTACAAAAACAAGCCGTCTCTCCCTCTGTTAACTCAGTTGTCATCGTCAGCTTAATTACGGTGGCATTTACGACTGCATATATTGCAATCCGTTTTGGTCTTGCAAAAGCACTGGCCAACCTCGTTGTGACAAGTAGTGCAAGCCTGGCCGTCATACTCTTCTTTATTGCCACGCGTATCGCTGTCCACCCATTAACCGCAATCGGTGTCCTGATTGTTGTCCTCGTGGTCGCATTAATTAATGTGATTGCTCACAACTATCAAAAAGACCTATCACGCGATAGTTTCTTCCGTGATATGAATAAGGATGAAAAAGAACGTCTTGGTCTCACGATGAGTTTAACCCCACTTTATACCGTCTTTATTCTCGCTTCTATTGCCTTTATCTTCTTTATGGCTATTGCCCCTTACGTGGTATCCATGGTCTACACTTCCGTGATGTTAGCCATTCTCGTTAGCTTACTTGCAACCACACGATTAAATCTATTTGTGACTGCATTCTTTGCTCGCATTGTTGATCGGATTAAAGCAATCAAAATCAAACTGCCAAGAACAAAGGCAGCCCTCCACCGTGAAAATGCACGACGCAATATTAAAGGCCGGACAAACGAACCAGAAGAAGCAATTCTTATCGGCATCAACGACTAAACATAAAGGCTTACTTTTAGTAGGCCTTTTTTAAACCAATCATGAAAACATTTAAAGATAAATTACTCGCTCACTTCAATTTAACTGACAGTGAATTCGCACGTCTTAGTGCGGCACCTAGTGTTGATAACCTCCCAAGTTATAAGCACTTTTTAGGCATTGAGCTCATCGTCGAGCGTATTACTAATGCGTTGAGCAAGCATGAAAAAATTGCGGTCTATGGTGATTATGATTGCGATGGCGTCATGGCAACCAGCATTATTGTTGCCACGTTTAACAAACTCAATTATCCAATCACATACAAACTCCCGAGCCGTTATCAAGATGGCTATGGACTGACTGTTAAAGCAGTCGAGGATTTTCATGCCCAACAAGTCAATTTGATTATTACCGTTGATAATGGCATCAGTCAGGTTGCTGCCATTGAACGCGCTAATGAACTTGGAATCGATGTCATCGTTACTGATCACCACGAACTGCTCGGCGAACTACCAAAGGCCTATGCAATTATGCACCCTATTATCAGTGGTTATGGTGAAGTTGTCTCCTGTGGCGCTTATGTTGCCTTAATGCTTTCGCGTGCACTATTGAATTACTATGATGATTATCTTGTCACACTTGCGGGTATCGCTACGATTAGTGATATGATGCCTTTAAAAGAGTATAACCGTGAAATTGTCAAACTTGCGAATGAAAATATGAACCGTTACAAGTACATTAATCTCATGAAATTAGCAGAAGTTAATGATGTCAACGAGTCGGTCATCGCGATGAAGATCGCCCCAAAAATCAATGCGGTCGGTCGAATGACAATGGGGACTGAATTAAATATCCTTATCGAATACATCACCACTAACGACATGCGAAGAATCAATGATATTTATACATGGATTTATGAAATTAATGAATCGCGCAAGGAAACAATGAAAGAAGCAGCCGCCAATCTTGATGATATTAATCTCGATGATGCAGCGATTGTGATGATCACCGAGGAAAATGAGGGCATGCTTGGTCTTTTGGCAGCCCGATTTGTTAATACCTATACTAAACCAAGTATCGTCTTCACTTATGACACGAATGAACCCCATTTATTAAAAGGTAGTGCGCGCTCGCGTAAGGGATTTAACATCGGTAAAGCTTTTACTGAACTCAGCGACCTCATGATCAAATTTGGTGGTCATGAACTCGCCGGTGGCTGTACCATTAATAAAGACAACTTTGAACTATTCAAAACCCGCTTTAATCAACTAGCCGCCATTTATTCATTTGAAGAACAAGTTGAAAAAGTGATTGATATCGATAAGAGTGAACTCAACATGAACAATTATGACGTCTATCGTCAACTCGCTCCCTATGGTCAGGCCTTTGAGCTGCCTCTATTTAGAATCAAAGGGTTTAATACGAGTGAATTAAGTTACAGTCGCGATGGTAAACACATTATTATGATGGTCAATTACGGCGTCAAAATCGTAGGTTTTAACATCGATAATGACTATATAAAATCGCATGAAGTCATAGATTTTATTGGTTCTATAGGCATTAGCGAGTATAAAAACTATCGCGACCTCAATTTTACGATTCAAAAAATTGTTTGATGATATGATGTTTTAGCGTCAATATTTTCAAAATTGATGCAAAAATAAATAGATGTG
>DATESM010000110.1:0-6300 GCA_035270805.1 Bacilli bacterium | reverse complement strand
CTATTATATATGCTCAGTCAACATTAATAAACATAATTACTTACGAGATCCACTTATAGAAATTTCTTTTAACATCTTGAATTTTTGCTAAAATAAAGAAGTATCTATTACATAAGAAAGGGTAAAAAGTTTTTCTTTTTACACAATATTGTTATGAACACAAAGACTTTTACAGGTGATAAAGTTCCAACGCTAACGAAGTATGTGTATCCTTTTTCTGGCATTGCTCGTGACGCAGCCTACACCTTAGTTTCACTTTTCCTGATGATTTATGTTCAGTTTACACTCGGAAAAGAAGGTGGCTATCAAGATAAAATGCTCGTCATTACAATCATTATGGTTTTAACGAGGATTTGGGATGGTGTCAATGATCCAATGATGGGGTCGATCATCGAAAATGCACGATTCAAGATGGGAAAATATAAACCATGGATTCTTATCGGTGCAGTGACAAACTCACTCATTCTTGCCTTAATGTTTACTGTACGACCAACAGGCTGGGGATTTGTTGCTTTGTTTGGTGTTTTCTATTTGCTATGGGAAATGACTTTTACGATGAACGATATAGCTTACTGGTCCATGCTCCCGTCGCTCAGTCGTGATGAGAAAACGCGAAATCAATTAACAACGTTCGTCGCTCTTGCTGCGAGTATTGGTGCCTTTGCAGTTGGTGGTTTATTGCCAACTATCTATCCAGGAAATGCCTCTGTTGTCTTTTTCTTTGCTAGTATCATTATTGCCGCTTTCTTCCTCCTCTCGCAACTCTTACTGGTTTTCACTTGTAAAGAAAAGGCACGTGAAGATATGAATGAAGAAAAAACATCGCTTAAAACGATGTTTACCACCATCTTCAATAATAAGCAATTATGGGTGATGATGTTTGTCATCACGCTCTATTATTTAGGTAGTGCCCTACTTAATGCTTTTGGACTCAATTACTTTATCTTTGCTTATGGTTATGAGCTAGGCGGGGCTAATATGTTTTTCTTTACCGTTGCATATGCAGTCGGAACGATTGTTCCTCAGGCTCTCTATGCGCTTATAGCTAAACGTTTTACGCGTCGACAAATCATTAATGCATCTTTTGCTATCATGATTTTTGGCTATCTTGTCATCTTTACCTATGGGATGCTTCACGCCTTTAATCTTGTTGCTCAACTCAATATTTGGCTTCTGTCCGCGATTGGTGTCTTTGTTTTTGCTGCCCAAGGGCTCTTCTATATGGTTTTGCTTGTGATGGTGACCAATACGATTGAATACAATCAATGGACAACGGGAGAACGTAAGGAAAGTGTCATTTTTGCTGCGCGACCTTTTGCGGCGAAAATGAGTAGCAGCTTGCAGACCCTGATCGTCTTCCTCATTCTTACCATTGGCGGGGTTTATGCTCTATCAGAAGGTATTAGTGAACTAGAAATCAAACTAGAACTAGGGATTGATGGTATTGTTTCTTCCGCCGATGTTATTCGTGAGGCCAATTTGATTATCAATCAAGCCTCGAATCGTCCACTAGTCCTCTCATCGCTTTTAGTGGGGATGACCATTATTCCTGTTCTACTTTTTATTGCCTCTTATGTTTTAATTAAGAAGAAGTTCTATATTACTGAAAAAGCCTACGCTCATATGCTTGAAGACATCGATAAGGGCAACATCGGTGCGCACACGCTTGAAGAACTTAAATCGATTGCATAAAAAATAGGAATATTGCTATTCCTATTAAAACAAGAAGTTTTAGAAGTCTAATACAGTTGTATTAGGCTTTTTTTGTTTCATCGACTGGGCGTTCACTTGCGCGAATAAAGACATCGAGGCCTTCATTACGTTTTTCAAAGCCATTCTTAATGAAGAACTGAAGAGCCTTGCCCTTGAAACCGTAGTTTCGTGGATCAAAGCCTGGGTATTTTCTCACTAAAGTATTGTTTGTGTTACTCCAGTAAGCCCAACCTTCTTCATCGGCGTTCTCAGCGATAATGTTGTTAAGAACCTCAATGAGGTCTTCAAGCGGGATAATTCCTTCGCCTTCATCTTTACCGTTAGCTGCTTTAACTTTACGTTTTGCATTGCTAGTATCACGAATTTTCTTAACTTTGTCTAAGTAAGTGAAGAGATCAACTGAGTTGACGAGTGAGAGTGGGGTTTTTGATTCACCCATGCCCATCACGAACATGTTATTTTCACGAAGACGGCTCACTAGTTTCGTGAAATCGCTGTCGCTACTTACAATGACAAATCCTTGGATACTACCACGATAGAGAATATCCATCGCGTCGATGACGAGTGTGAAATCACTCGTGCTTTTGTTGTTTACATAATTGAACTGTTGAATGGGATCAAGATTATATTCGGTACATATTTTGCGCCATTTAGTGAGGTTTGGACTCGTCCAGTCCCCATAAATACGCTTGAATGACAAGTTGCCGTATTTATTTGCTTCGTCGCGAATAATCGACATATAATCTGGTGAAATATTCTCAGCGTCAATGAGTAGTGCTAGATTTTTTTCTGCCATCATACTCCTTTCTACTCGACAGTTATGTCGAATGTGTATGTTTGATTGTTAATGCTAACATTAACACGTCCTTTACCCCGTTTTTGCTTTGAGCCAACATAGACGGATAAAGCACCACCATGAAGCACTTGCTGCGTAGGTCCTAATAAAGTAAGGGGACCTTCAGTATGAATACTCACAGCACTAAAATCGTACGGATTGCGCAGCTGATTACTATCAAGACTGGTAATCACTAATTTTAAAGTGTCATAAGTTGCTTCATTAATTAACTTGGTCTTATTCACGCTCACATCATATGTGTAGCTAAGACTTGGGCCGATTGTTTGTGTTTTCATTAACTGACCTTCCCCATTATACGCTTTTAAAGTGAAAACACCATTATCAATACCCCAGCTAGTCACATTCTCACCCCAAATCTCAACAAGGTTTTGATAGTCTAGCTTGTAGCGGAGCATGATAAGGGCAAGCGATAGTTTATGGGAAAGCCGAAGACGATTGAGGCCGTTAAGTGCGGCAAAATTTAAAATCTTTCCAAGTTTATTTTGGGCACGAGAAGAAAATTTTGCATATTTATCGGCAAAGTTTTTCCGGATAAAATAATCAATGACAAAAGGCGGATGCTTGAGGTGCGGATAGAGGTCAAAGCGAGGTTTAAATTCTTTGATCAAATCTTCGCCGCGATAGAGTTTAACTGTTTTCGCGTTACTTAAAACGTAAAACGGCATCAATTTAGCTTCAGGAATATCCCCATTATTGACACTGAATGTTGACATCAATGTGAATTCTTGACTGAGGAGTGATTGATAGGCGTAGGCAACAAGCTTAGGGTTACGATAACTATCAAGGATACCATGGTAACAAATGTGGTCGCCACTACCGAACTGTTGATGGGTGTAATAATCATGCATACACCAAGGAGAGACGCCAATGATGTCCAAGTGTTTGTAGGCATCGTTTAATACTGAGAGGTGGCGGTGAATAAACTCTTTTTGTTTCTCTGGTCCATCATAGACTTTTGTGGGAAACATGTGGCCATTATTCTCGCTGACTATGTAGGGTTTTTTGCTCTTAGTCACCTTGTTTTTTGGGAGCAAACCTTTGTTAGGACCATAGTGAGAAAAATCATTATATGAATAGATGTCTTCGATTGCTTCGCTATGGGTTATATTTCTTGTCCCCGTCGTCGGGCGATAGGTATCAAGTTCCTTAGCTATTTGGTGCCCTCGTAAATAGAGGTCATGAGAATCCGCTGATTCGTTGATGCGAATCGACCAAGCAAATACGCTAGGGTGGTTATAATCCCGTACAATCATGCGACGGATATTGTCTAAATGTTGTTCTTGCCATTTCAAATCACCAATGTGTTGCCAGCCTGGGACCTCATCAACGACGAGAAGACCGTGTTTGTCACAGGCATCGAGAAAGTTAGGTGATGGTGGGTAGTGAGAACATCGTACATAGTTAAGACCAAGTTTTTTCAAAATTAAGACATCATCCTCTTGCAAGGATTTAGTGGCTGCCCCACCAATATTGGGATAAGTTTCATGGCGATTGAGCCCTACTAATTTGAGGTGTTGGTTGTTGAGATAGAGACCATTATTACGCACTTCAATTGCGCGGAATGCAAGCGTAAAATCACGACTGGCTGTATAGCGATTATCCACGCTAGTCAAGGTGATACGCAGGGTATATAGATAAGGATTTTCAAGACTCCAAAGATTGTGATTTGTCATTTTAAAACGCGGGTATTTAGCTTCAGTTACAAGGGCTTTGTTGTGATCATAGACTTGATAAAGGACAGAAAATATCGTACTTTTCTCATTACAAAAAGTTGGGCGAACAATCACGTTTCCATCAATCTTTCCATCAACGCGTGCATCAATGATATCGAGTGCTTGTCGCTCAATAATTTTCACTTCACGATAAATACCACTAAAAGAGAGGTAATCGACAACATTTCCCCAAGGAGGAATGCTATCTTTTTCGCGACCATCAACTTTGATGACGAGGAGATTGTCTTCGCCGGTAATATGATCTGATATATCAACTTCAAAAGGCAAATAGCCATGGGAATATGTCCCCAAATCCTTGCCGTTGATATAGATTGTCGCCGACACCATCACCCCTTCAAAATAGAGAATATATGATTTTTCTGGGTCGTAATTATCAATGGTGACGCGTTTAAAATAAGTGCCAACGACTTGGTGATGTATATCGCTAAAATGATTAAAAGGGAAATCTACCATGTTGTGTGGAAGATTAATTTGTTCTGTTTCTGATGGGATTTCTGCCGGATAAGAGCTAGAAAAACCTCGTATATAATGCCAATTAAAGTTAAGTGGTTGTTCCATAAGATTATATTAGCATAATTTTGAAAAAAGTAAGGACGAAATTTCAAAACATATAGTATCTATGATACAATATAAAAAAAGAAGCACATTATGGAACCAACAATTATTCATCTTGAAACCAAAGATACGAGCTACGTTTTACGCGTTAATCATTTTTCTCATCTAGAGAACTTATATTATGGACCAAAGCTAAATTTAGGTGATGATCCATTTCCACTAGAATTTAAGCAAATGAATATATTAGGAACAACAACGATTTATGATGAAGGGATTGATCCAGCCTATTCTTTAGAACACATCAATCTTGAACTAGCAACTTATGGCAAGGGTGATTATCGTCCTGCCAGTTTAGTTCTCAATACTGATTTAGGGTTTACTAGTGATTTTAAGGTCACAGAGTTTCGCCACCAAAGAGAATTTGATTTTATCAATGAAGGCCTCCCTACACCTCACGATGCTGATGAATGTTATGAGTTCGATCTTAAAGACAGCTATTCGGATGTCGTTCTCACCCTTCGTTATCTAGTTTTTAAGGCTAGTAATGTGATTGCTCGTAGTGTAAAAGTCAATCATCAAAAGAGGAAACATCCTGTCATAACTCGACTTATGTCCTTGAATCTAGACCTATTTAATCGAAATTTTGAAGCGATTGGACTTTATGGAGCCTGGGCTAATGAAGCCCGTTTAACGTCGCATCCTTTACGACCTGGTACATTCAAATTATCAACGATTGCCGGTCCAAGTGGCAATCGGCATAATCCTTTTATTATACTCAAAGCAGGCGATGCAGGACTCGATAGTGGCGACTATTATGGTGTCAACCTTATTTACAGTGGTCCTTTTGAAATTTCGGTTAATCTTTCACCGTCTAATCGCGTGCGTTTACAGGCTGGAATTAATGATGAAACTTTTAGTTTTGAACTTAGCAATGGTGATTTTGTTACTCCCTGGGCGGCATTAACTTTCTCTTCAAACGGACAAAACGGACTCTCACACAACTACCATCAATTTGTCAATGACCACGTTGTTAGGAAAGCCTATAGCCGTCAAACACGCCCGATTCTATTAAATAATTGGGAGGCTACTTATTTTAACTTTGATGAAGATAAGCTCGTTAAGTTGATGAAAAAGTCTCATGAACTTGGGATTGAAATGTTAGTGCTCGATGATGGCTGGTTTATTGAGCGTCAAAATGATTATACTGGTTTAGGAAATTATGAGGTCAACAAAAAGAAATTACCACATGGGCTTGATGGCCTGGCAACGAAGGCCAATAAATATGGCTTAAAGTTTGGGCTTTGGTTTGAACCGGAAATGGTCAGTGAAACAAGCCAAGTTTATCAGGATCACCCTGATTGGATTGTTAATGTTCCTGGATTCAAAGCTAGTAAAGGTCGTCACCAATTTGCTTTTGATTTAAGTCTTAAAGATGTTCAAAAT
>DATESM010000109.1:0-4627 GCA_035270805.1 Bacilli bacterium | reverse complement strand
GCAGCGGTCATTCCTAGCATGGTCAAAAAAGAGCAGCTCTTTGCCGCGAAATCACTGCAATCACTCGTCCTTAACTTTGGACAACTACTCGCCTATTTTGCGCCTAATGTCATCCCTTTTATCTTTTTACTGATTTTGCTCTTTTTTATTGGGATGTTAGTGACCATAGTCAATATTACAATTTCAACGATATTTAGCCAAATTGTCCCCCTCGAAGCGATGGGGCGGGCTAGTTCAGTCTTAACACTTGCTTCCACCCTATTAATCCCGCTTGGTCAAATTGCCTTTGGATTCTTATTTGACAATCTAGCCGCTAGTTATGTCATAATTATTTGTGGACTGATTCTTCTCGGTGCTGTTCTCCTCTACCGAAAACGCTTATTAAATATCGCTCAACATCTCTCCAAGGAGCCTCAACATGAACTTCCAGTTTCTGCCTAAGCAAAGCAAAATCTTCGATTTTTTACAGTTTCCAAAAATGCTCTTTCACAAGGAATTCTTTCTTGAATCAAGTAGTCTTAACAATTATAAGGAAGCCCTAGATGAATCATATTTTCAACGTCTAGATGCTTATAAAGCACTGCTAAGCCCCTACGCCAAAGACATTCAGCTCTTTTATGTTAAAAACTATAGTGACGTAGAGTTCACTGACTTTTTGACAAAAAACGTCCCTATTTGTCATTACGATTCAATTGCCAGCTATTTAGACTATCTTCGCACCCTTGATGAGGCGACAATCAAAGCTTACATGATTGCCACACTCAATTTAGAAAGGGAAGACGAGACCAAGGCTCTGACAGTGAATGCCACGAGTGAAGAAATCACACATTTTCTCGAGTCTTTCTCACTCGAATCACCGGCTAAGTGGAATCTTTTTATGCATTTGCAAGAGCCCCTCAAACATTTACACCACTACATCACCCTGCTTGATGCACTCTTACCTATATTTGAGGAAATCTATTCAAATTATGAAGCAGTTGTTGAAAGTTATGGCCAACATGTCCAAGATTACCTTAATACACATGGAGAGAGTGGACTTGAAGAGATGTCAAACTCGCTCATTAATCAGAATTTCTTATTGAACGAAGAAAATAACCTACTCGTTTCTGCTCTTTTTGCTTATACAATCATGGTCAGTGATGGACCCTTAAACAATCAAATTATTTGGGGTCTCAAAGTTGAGTCCGCATTAAAGAAGATTAAGGCCATCAACGTTGATAAACTCAACGAACGAGTTCAGACCTTTAAGTACTTAGGCGATAAAACAAAATATGAAGTCTTGAAACATATTAGTAACGGCATCACATCGACAAAGGAAATTGCGCGCCTCACTGGCGTATCAAGTGCAACTATTTCTTACCATATCAATGGATTCTTGACGGCCAAAATCATCAAACTCGATAATACAAACCGCAAGTTCAGTTACGTCATCAATTATGCTTTGCTGGACGAAATCATCAAAGATTTTAAAATCGACCTCAATTTTGACCGCTAATCCCCATCTCGTGACTGCCTAATTCTATTCGCTAACTTCCTCTTCTTTTTTGCTAGACTATCATTAAAGAACTGATTATTTCTCTCAACACATATTCTTATATCACCTATTGAATGATCATTGGCGCATTAATAAAAAAATGAAAGCAGGATTCCTTTATGAAAAAACAAGAAGAGAAGAAAATTACACTTGAAGAGTATCAAAAAAAATATACCTCAACAGAAAACATTGCTGCGGCAAAAACCTTCCTTTTCATTCTTGGCGCGGGGCTAGGTATTATCATTGCGACTGCCTTATTTTTTGTTGTTTTACGCCTGTTTGAAATCCATGAAATTGCAGGTTATAGTGGGATTGCTGCCGCTATTCTTATTTTTATCCTCTTCTACATTGTTCCCTTAACAAAATTGAAGAATATGCCCTCCTTTAAGACAAATGTCAAAGGGATGAATGCTAGACGCGCACAAAAACACAATAAAAAGCTCCGTGAAGACATTGCCGACAAGATGATCGATGTCACTTTGCAAACGGAAGATATCAGCTGGTACAGCGATAGTCTTGTTAATCAACTCGCCATCGCTCGTCAAACAAGAAATGATGGCAAACTCAAAGAGACATTAACTGAAATATATAAAAAAGATGTCAAAAGCGCCGCTAACAAGATGATCAATCGGACAGCCGTTAAAGTGGGGGTTGCTACCGCACTTTCACAGTCGGAGTATATTGATACCTTGTTCGTTCTTATTTATGACCTCAAACTCATTAAGGACATAGTCTTTTTATATGGCTATCGTCCTTCAGATACACAGATGGTAAAAATTTATAAAACAGTCCTGACAAATGCCGTAGTGGCTTATGGTCTTAGTAGTGCCACTAATAACGTTGGTAAAATCGTTTCTAAAGTGATTTCAAGTCCCGTTGTTAGTGCCTTTGCGGGCCCCGTGATTGAATCCGCTATTCAAGGTTTTGTTAATTCAACCTTCACAGCCATTATTGGCTTTCAAACTAAACAGTATTTAGCAAAAGAATATAAGCTCCAAGACATTCTTGATCAAATCGAACTCGTCGAAAGTGAAGATGAACAAATTAAGCTCATTAAATCGATCGAACACGAAGTCAAAGAAAAAGCCGCGAAGAAAACCAAGGTCGATAAGAAAGACTTAGTCACTGATTAAGAAAAATGAAACCGTTAAGTGAAAATGAAAAGGTTACAAATAGTGTTTACATTAAAGAAAACTGAAATTTAATATTTTGAACATTTAAAATCTTGTTTAAAAGTGCGAAAAAGATATTATAATGAACATGTAAGAGGGGAAGACCTCTGAAAGAAGACATGCAAAAAGCGACTTGGCATTAAGTAGGAAATACTTAAGGTTACAAGTTGGTTAGTATGTGAAATGTGTGTGAGCTTCTTGGTTGACGCGACTATTGTGGTTAGACGATAGTCGCTTTTTTATTGAGGAGACTAGGCTTTAAGACGATTCGTTTAGACGGTATATAGTAGATGTTTATGAGAGAGAGAAACTTTAGACCAAGTGTCTTTTTAGCAAGTTCAAAGGGTGAAGAGTTATTTAAAGACTGTCGACGTAAACCATTGATATTGCTAAAGAGAATGTCAATGTCATTTTGTGTCAGTGAATCAAAACTAGTGCCCTTTGGAATGACATAGCGGATAAGACGATGGTTGGATTCGATGCCGGCCTTTTGGTTGGAACGATAGGCATCTGTGAAGTATACTTCAGTAGTTTTTTGCCCTGCTTCATCGCTTTCAATTTGCGGAAGATGATTGAACTCTAACCCTCGATCCGTCAATATTACCGGGAAGAACTTTTGCCAAAGTTTAGGACCCAGAAGAGACCTTAGTGACTGTAATTCAGTTAAGACAAATGCAGCTTCCTTAGCGGCCAGTAAGCGAGCAAACATAAAGCCAATCTTAGGGAAAAAGATGGTGAGGAGGACTTTCTGACTGTTGATGTTGCCGATGACTGTATCGAGTTCGACATACCAAGTTCGAGCAGACTCATTATCGAGAAAATCATCATACATTCGGTTAGAAAGTAAGTAAGGGTCAAATGGTAAGAGTTTGGATTTATTCCGATGTGTCAGTTTACGACCGACGGTGCGACGAAGTGATAAGTTCTTAGCATCTAGTTCGTTACGGTTGACCATATGGCGAAGTGTTCTTTCACAGATAGGTAATTCAGCTTTGTGATCTTCGTAAATATGATGAATCGATTGACCATTGTTGAGACGTGGAGAGACAAGAGAGTTAATCGAAGCAATTTGCTCCTTGCTAAGCTGTGATCCAGACCGCGATGAATGAAGGCGAAAAGACGCGAGATTTTGGGCATGATCAGCATAGTAGTAGCGGCCCTTCAAAATACAAATATTCTTTTTCGGGCAATTATTGCAAACAAAAGGATAACTTGAAATCGATAAACAATCACGACGAAGAGGATTAGGTGAATGTTTCTTTTTAATCAATCCATTGTTGAAAATTTCTCGGTATACTTTTTGACGAGAAAAATGAATTGAATCAGCAATTTCTTTGATTGTTATACCCGTTTCTAAACCGATTTGAATCTTGATCCGATCACGTAATGTAAAATGGGAATTATTAGTAGCTTCTTTCATCGAAGAAACCTCCTTTCCAAGAAGCTCACACTTTTATATTAAAAAAGAAATAGAAAAAAAGACAAATAAAAATTTGTAACCTTAAGTATTTCTATTATCAAAATTTCCAAGAAACATTCATTTTTCCCATAAAGATGGTAAAATAAAGAACAAAGCATAAAGAATATAAATTAAAGTTAGAGGGCATAAGGAGTTTATTCATGAGTAAAAACGGAAATGTACAGAAGAATGCAAATTTAATATGGGATATAGCCACTGGACTTGGCGGTTTATATAAGGAACACGAATACGGTAACGTTATTCTTCCTTTGACCGTTATCAAAAGATTCGATGATATTCTAGAATCGACGCATAAACAGGTATTGGCAATTCTCACTCAGAAAAAAGGACTTGGTCCAGACATGCTGGACAAATACCTCAAGAAAACCACTGGCCATCAGTTTTACAACACAAGTAGATACACTTTTAAGAGTTTGTTAGAAGATGCACCGAATATAAAAG
>DATESM010000108.1:0-2325 GCA_035270805.1 Bacilli bacterium | reverse complement strand
CATTCTCAATGTGGTCATTGCCTGTATCCCCGCCGTCGTA
Source organism: Bacilli bacterium (assembly GCA_035270805.1). GTDB lineage: Bacteria > Bacillota_I > Bacilli_A > RFN20 > CAG-826 > DATESG01. The sequence continues at coordinate 2,285 of DATESM010000108.1, read as the reverse complement.
GCGGGATTCTTCCTCGATGATTTAATGGATCAATATTTATATGGAGCGCTTGTGATTGCCCTCACACTCATCCTCTATGGTATTATTTTTATTCTCGCTGAAATGTACCGTAAAAAACAAAATAAGGATGATAAATCTTATTCAGAACTCATGGATATTACGTGGAAAAGCGCCCTGATCATTGGCCTTGCTCAAGTCTTAGCGCTTGTCCCTGGTACCTCAAGAAGTGGTGTGACAATTGTGGCCGCGCTTTTGATTGGCTTTAGTCGCAGTAGTGCCGCTGAGTTTTCCTTTATTCTCTCAATTCCGATGATTATCGGCGCTAGTGGTTATAAACTGGTTAAATTTATGGCTAATGATGGTTTTGATACAATTCCAAGTGGACTTGGTAGTGAAGCAGTCATCGTCCTACTCGTGGGGATTGTTGTTTCCTTTATTGTGTCGATTTTCACGATTAAATTTTTCATGGCCTTTATTAAATCAAAAACATTTGCCGGATTTGGCTATTACCGTATCGCTTTAGGCGTTCTTATCCTCATACTTGGTTTGACTAAATTTCTTCCCCTCCTGCCAACCCAAGAAGTTGGGGTGGGTGTTGACACACTATTAAGCAGTATAAGGATCATACAATTTAAATGATGAATGAGCAAAAAATACCAAAAATCTTACACTATATTTGGCTAGGGGGTAAAGAAAAACCCGCTAGTGTTTTAAAGTGCATTGAATCATGGAAAACCTACTGCCCTGACTATCAATTTGTCGAATGGAATGAAGAACGTTTCGGTCGAGGACGGAGCAAGATTGTCGATTATGCCCTGAAGGTGAAAAATTGGGCGTATGCCGCTGATGTGATTCGTGTTGTCGCCCTTGAAGAAATGGGTGGTGTTTATTTTGATACCGATCTTGAACTCGTCGCACCGATTGATGACTTACTGGTCTACGATGCCTTTTTGGGCTATGAAAGTCGCTTTTGGGCAGGCAGTGCTGCGCTTGGCAGTATCCCGCATCATCCGCTCTATAAAATGCTTGTTGACCGTTATATCTATGAAGAAAATATCAAATTTTTAAGCAATCCATTTTCTGTTCACGCTTTTTCGAGTGCGATGCGTCTTCTTTATGGCGTCAAGTTTGATGGCAAGTTTAAAGTTGTTGAACAAATCGCCTTACTGCCAGAACCTTACTTTTATCCCATTAATTATATGTCACTGAAAATGAGACGAAACGAACAAACAAGAGGTATACACTTTTATGCCAGTAGTTGGCACAATAAAGAACAAAAACGGGGAGCGCGTATTGCTTTCTTGGCTCGTAAGCTATTAGGCCCTCACATTTATGGTGTGTTTGAACGGATTGTGGCCGCGGATTTTGACCGCAAAATACGGCGACAATTCAAGAGGATAGGTTATGGCAAATAACATTATTGAAGTTAAACATCTAAAAAAAAGATTCAAACAAGTTGAAGCCGTCAAAGATATTTCTTTTCGTGTTGTTCAGGGTGAACTTTTTGCCTTCTTAGGTTTGAATGGCGCGGGCAAGTCGACGACGATTAATATTTTATGTTCCATCATTGCTAAAGATAGTGGCGAGATTTTGATTGATGGCCTCAATGTTGATAAGGATAGCGAAAAAATTAAAAGTAAAATAGGAATCGTTTTTCAAAAGAGTGTCCTTGATCATGAACTCACTGTTTTACAAAACCTCTATTCAAGGGCGAGTCTTTATCCCATGAGTCGACGGGAAGCCGATGATAAAATAAATGAACTTACACACATTCTTGATCTTCATGCAATCTTAAAACGACCTTATGGCAAACTGTCAGGCGGTCAAAAGCGTAAAGTTGATATTGCACGGGCCCTCTTGCACAATCCAAAAATCCTCTTTTTAGATGAGCCGACAACTGGCCTAGACCCGACAACAAGAATGACGGTGTGGGAGACACTCAATAATCTCAAATCTAAGACTGATTTAACGATTTTTCTCACCACCCATTATATGGAAGAGGTTGCTAAGGCAGATTATGTTGTGATTATTGATGAAGGGCTCATTAGTGCTAGTGGAAGCCCTGATGAATTAAAATCAGCCTACACGAGTGATATTCTCCGTCTCATTTGTGAAGAAAATAGTGAGATTCAAAAACGTTTAGATGACGAAAAACTCACCTATTTTTATCGCAGTGGGGCCTATGAAATTAACATCAAAGATGCACAAAGTGGGGTCAGTCTAGTGCAAAAACATCAAGATATTTTTACTGACTTTGAAATATTAAAGGGTAACATGGATCATGT
>DATESM010000107.1:0-3093 GCA_035270805.1 Bacilli bacterium | reverse complement strand
AGTGGGTATTTGAAACTATGATCTTCAAAGGGCCGAATACCCGTATAATAGGGCCAAATATGTGCTTCAGGATAAATAAGGACTGAATGACCTTCTCTGATTCTTTGATCAAGTGCGCGGATAAAGTGCTTACCCGCGGTTAAATCATCTGGCAGAGGTAGCGCGCCTAATAGCTTTGTAGCATTGCCAAGTCCAGGTAGTGAAACGTTATTAGCGTTAACTATTGTATAGTTTCGTTTGGGAAACAAAATGATGCTAGGCGCAAAGGCATCAGCGTGGACTTGGGTATGATTGGCGTAAATGAAGTAGCCGTCCTTTAGATAAGGTCTAAGCGATGATTTATTGACGATTTTAATACGTTTAATCAATCGCGTATGCACAAAAGCAATTGGCGTAGCAATGAGACGGTAGGCGATAAATGCCAGGACCCGGGATGACAAAGAATGACGGACGTATGGATAGTCGCCAGTAATCTTTTTGATGGCCTTCGGTGGTATCATCAATTCGTCATCTTGTTTTGCTGAATAAAAATAAGTTCTGCTCTTTTTCATCATTCACCCTCATCCATTTTCGATAGCTTCAGGGCAACATGCAATTGGAAAAGAAATAAAAGATTTCCATAGATAGGGAGTCTTGTTCCCTGAAAATGGGAAATTGACATTATATAGTTATTTTGCTAGTATTTTTTATGTGTATAAGGAAATAACTATGAACAAATTAAGAGACGTTATTGCTAATAATCTCATCTATTTGCGGAAAAAAAACAAGCTAACTCAACAAGAACTAGCCCTAAAAATCAACTATTCTGACAATGCGATTAGTCGGTGGGAGAGAGCGGAAGTGACACCAACCATCGAAACGCTGGAAATTGTCGCCGATTTTTATGGCGTTAAGCTCACTCATTTGATTGATGAGAATTTTTCCATCCAAGACGTCAAACCAGAGGGTGGTCTTGTCCTTAAACGTGTCTTCATTGCCTTATTTTCGATTTCTATTGTTTGGATGATTGCGATTTTAACCTATATTTATTTAGATATGTTTACGCCTAATCTCGGCGAGCCATTTGCTCATGGCTGGCTTGTGTTTATTGCCGCTTTTCCTGTTAGTTGTTTGGTTGGCTATTATTACAATCGTTTATGGGGGACAAGATTACTCCAACTCATTATCTGGTCGGTTTTTACTTGGACCTTGTTGACAACGGTGTACTTGTATCTACTGGCAACGGGCGGGCAAAACTTTTGGCTCATCTTTATACTCGGTGTCCCGGCCCAGTTTGCGATGATTCTTTGGTATTTCATCCGTCGTTAAAATTGCCTTTTCTTTCTTAGCATATTCCTTGTCTTAATCGACAAGGTTTTTTATAATGTAGATACCCTAGGGGGGTGTATAATATGGAACAAAAATTTAAGATTACCGGCATGATGTGTGCTGGATGCGCTAGTAATGTTGAAAACGCGGTCAAAAAGCTCGACAACATCAAACTCGTCGAAGTTAATTTATTAACTAATTCACTCAAAGTTGAGTTTGAAGATGAACTAAGCACTGACGCGGTGATACGCGCGGTTGATAAAGCAGGTTACAAAGCTGAACTGCTTGATGTTGACGACTTTGCTAAGAGCCGTAAGGCTAATCGCAAATTTCTAAAAAAAAACTTTTTTAGGCTAATCGCGTCTGTTGTCGCGCTGCTTGTTTTAATGTATTTTTCGATGGGGCACATGTTTGCATGGTGGTTACCCTATCATGATCCATTAAGCCTTGTCTTAACACAATTAGTTTTGACGCTTTTTATCGTTGGCATCTATTTTTCTTCATTTATTCGCGGTTTTAAAACTCTTTTTAACTTGCGTCCAAATATGGATACCTTAACAACGCTGGGAATTAGTGCTGCGATGATTTATGGCCTATACTCTTTAATAATGATTTTTATAGATCCCGAGCACGCCTCTCATTATGCGATGAATGTCTATTTTGAGGCCGCGGCGATGATTCTTGTTTTTGTTTCACTTGGTAATTATTTAGAAGATCTTGCCAAAACACGGACCAAAAGTAGTTTAGAAAAACTCGTTAGTCTCGTGCCTGAAAATGGGATGAAATTAATCGGGGATACCTTTGTCGAAGTACCAATTTCACAAATTTATCTTGGTGATATTGTTCGCGTCAATCCCGGAGGTAAGGTACCGCTTGATGGCGTGATTATTGAAGGGTTTGGTGATTTAGATCAGTCAGCAATTACGGGTGAAGCTGATCCGAAGTTTAAAACGGTCAACGATGAGGTCATTGGCGCAACCATTAATCGTAATGGTAGTTTTGACTATAGAGTCACGCGCGAAGAAAAAGATTCAACTTTAAAACAAATTATTCGCCTGGTTGAAGATGCAGCAGCCTCGAAAGCGCCCATTGCGGCATTGGCCGACAAAATATCAGGTATCTTTGTCCCTATTGTTCTAGTTTTAGCAACGATCGTTTTCATCACCTGGTTTCTGATTGATGGGCCAACTCTAGCCTTTAACATGGGGATCAGTGTCCTTGTTATTTCCTGTCCGTGTGCGCTAGGTTTAGCGACCCCTGTCGCGGTCATGGTTGGCAGTGGTAAGGGGGCCGAAAATGGCATATTATACAAAAATGCAAAAAGCATCCAAGGATTGAGCGAAGTTGATACGATTGTTTTTGATAAAACCGGTACCTTGACGAATGGTTTTCTTGAAGTGAACGAAGTCGACTTTGACGAAAAAGACTTGCAAGAAGTCGCACCAGTCATTATGGGTTTAGAAATGCTTAATGATCACCCACTCAGCAAGGCACTCATTTCCTATTTAGAAAATAGGGGCTACCACACTAAACAAGTAAAAACAGGTGAATACATACCAGGTCAAGGGATGAAGGGAAGCGATAAAAAGGATCGCTACTTGATAGGCAATAAAAAACTGCTTGATACCCATGAAGTGGAGATTACTAAACATCCAACAACTGTTGGCACGCACATTTTTGTCAGTAAGAATGAAAAACTACTTGGTTTCTTTGTTCTAACCGATGGGATTAAAGAAAGTGCCCTCTTAGCGGTTCAAGCCTTAAGAAAACATCATAAACAAGTAA
>DATESM010000106.1:0-4779 GCA_035270805.1 Bacilli bacterium | reverse complement strand
ACCTAGGTCAAGCATAATTGGTACAATTTCAAAATCCTTATTTGAAAACTTTTGGTAAAGCGTGAGTGCGTAAAAAAGAACGATACTGTCCTTGCCGCCACTGATGCCAATAGCAATGCGGTCACCATTTTCAATTAAGTTGAAGGTTTCATCCGCTCTTCTAATCGCGGCTAATATTTCTCGAATGTGTTTCTTACTTCTTTGTGCCATACGAAAATAGTATAATACATTAGTGAGTAAAACAATGATTAATGGTGTATTTTTAATTGATAAAGATTGTCAAACGACTAGTCGTAAACTAGACAACCAAGTTGGTCGTCTTTTCGGGATTAAAAAAGTCGGGCATGTTGGCACTTTAGATCCTCTAGCAACCGGATTAATGTTGGTCGCTGTGAATGAAGGGACAAAGGCAATTCCGTTTTTAGAGGATGCAACAAAAGAATATGTTGCCTCATTTCAACTAGGTCGACTGACGACGACACTTGACCTTGAAGGTGAAGAAGTTTTAAATCAAGACGTCACAAAACTAAGTCATGATTCACTTGAAACGACACTCAGGAGTTTTCTTGGCAAGATTACGCAAATTCCACCATTGACTAGCGCGATTAAGGTTGATGGTGTTCCCTTATATAAATATGCTCACAAAAATATAAAATTTGATGTTCCAGCCCGTGAAGTTACAATCTTTTCAATCGAGTTAATTGATTACATTCATCCAATATTTACAATCAAAACTACTGTTAGTAGTGGCACATATATTCGCACTTTAGGTAATGATATTGCCCACAAATTAGGAACAGTTGCTACAACGGTCAAACTGAGACGAACAAAAGTTGGCAATTTTCATGTTGATGCGGCTAAAAATCTGGAAAATCTTTGTGAGAATGATATAATAGGGCTTGGTCAATTATTGAGTCACATTCCCACCGCTCTTGTAGATGAAAGTCAGCTTAGACGGGTCCAAGTTGGGGCTAAGATCGAGCTCATCGACGCACCAGAAAGAGTCAAAATTGTTCACGAGGACAAACTCTTGGCCATTTATCAAAAAATAGAAGAACAAACTTATCAATGTTTGCGAGGATTTAATTTGTGAATGCAGGCTATTTGGATATTAATAACATAGAAGCGTTAGGAAAAGACTATGCAATTTGCGTTGGCACATTTGATGGTGTCCATATGGGGCATCAAGAATTAGTTAAACGTGCAAAAAGTTTAGGACTTAAACTAGCGATTCTACTTATTTTTTCAATCGACAATGTGATGAAAAAACATGCTAAAGACGGTTTACTCATGTCAATTGCTGACCGGACAGAAGTCTTCACTGACTTAGGAGCAAGTGCCTTGATATATATTGACCTTGATGAAAAAATGCGCTCATTGTCTCCACAAGCTTTTGTTGAGAATGTACTAATGCCTCTCAATGTTAACACCGTCATCGTCGGTGATGATTTCCGCTTTGGCTCTGAGGCTAAAGGAAATGTAGAGACGCTTAAAACTTTAGCCGCTGGTCAATTTAATGTGGAAGTGGTAGAACCAGTTCTCTATTCGCGGAAAAGAAGAGTGTCGACAACGCGTGTTAAGCGCCTCATTAGTCAGGGGAGAGTGAATGAAGCAAGTGTGCTCTTAACTAGACCCTATAAAATCACAGGCATTATTACGCGTGGATTTGGATTAGGATCAAAGATTGGATACGCAACTGCTAATATACTACTAGATTATCACTATTTTATTCCTAAACGCGGTATCTACTTTGTTGAAGTTGAACTTCAAGGTAAAAAATACTATGGAATGTGTAATATTGGTATTCATCCAACAATTAATAAGTTAGCAAAAAGCATCATTGAGGTTCATCTCTTCGATTTCAATCGACTAGTTTATGATGAGGTCATTAATATCTCATTCTTAAATTACTTACGTCCTGAAGAAAAATTTCCAAATATTGAGTCGCTTGTTGCCCAAATTGATCAAGACAAAGAACACTGTTTGAAATTAATCGAAGAAATTCAACAAAATAATCACAATTAATTGCTAGTAGATACTATTTAGTATATAATCATACAAGCAACTTACTCGCTGCCCTACGGATCCTCAAAGTAGCGCGATGAGTAAGCGAAGAATAAAATAGGAGGAAAGACATTATGGCTTTAAAGAAAGAAGTTGTCGCAGCAATTGTTAAAGAATTCGGTGAAAACGAAAAAGATACAGGTTCTACCCGTGTCCAAGTCGCCTTATTAACGCAACAAATTCGTGACTTAACGGAACACTTAAAGGTACACAAGCATGATTATCATTCACAACGCGGCTTACACTGCCTCGTTGGACACCGTCGTAGTTTATTAGACTACTACAGTCGTGTTAATCGTGAAGGCTACCTAGAACTAATCCAAAAATTAGGTCTAAGAAAGTAAACCACACTGCCTTTTTAATAAGGCAGTTTTTTGTAAATTAAGGGTACAAGGGAGAAAAAATGGAAAAGAAAATTTACGAACTACAATTTTACGGCAAGAAACTAGTGATTGAAACTGGTGAAGTTGCCAAGCAATCCGACGGTGCTGTCATCGTTAGATTAGACGACACGGTTGTTTTATCAACTGCTGTTGCAGGGAATAGCCCTAAGGATTTAGACTATTTCCCACTTTCAGTCTCATATCAAGAAAAACTCTACGCAATCGGCCGGATTCCTGGCTCATTCTTACGTAGAGAAGGTCGTGAAACTGAACATGCTACACTTTCAGGACGCTTAATTGATCGCCCAATTCGTCCTTTATTCGCGGAAGGTTTCCGCAATGAAGTTCAAATTATTAATACGGTCTTAAGTGTTGATTTAAATGCGACGCCAGAAATGAGTGCCATGTTAGGTAGCTCAATGGCTTTATGCCTTAGCGACATCCCATTTGAAGGACCTGTCGCCGGCGTTCAAGTTGGACGTGTTGATGGAAAATTCATCATCAATCCTACTTTAGAAGAAAATAACAAGAGTGACATTCAGTTGACTGTTGCTGGAACTAAACACGCCATTAACATGGTTGAATCTGGCGCCAACGAAGTAACAGAAGAAGATATGCTTGATGCATTAATGTTTGGTCATGCTGCCATTATTGAATTATGTGAATTCCAAGAAAAAATTATGGCCGAAATCGGCAAACCCAAACGTGAATTCCCACTATTCGTGCCAAATGAAGATGTTGTCACAGAATGTAAAGAATTATTCACAAAACCACTTCAAAATGCGATTAGCACATTCGATAAACTCGAACGTGAACACAACATTCAAGAAGTTAAGGATCAAATGCTTGCACACTTCAGCGCAAAAGAATGGGCTGATGATGGCGCAAAACGTAAGGCGCTTGATGACGTCAAGGCTCTTCATGAATCAATGGTTGCCGACGAAGTCAGACGACTAATTACCGACGAAAAAGTTCGTCCAGATGGCCGCAGAGTTGACGAAGTTCGTCCACTCGATTGCCAAATTGATATTCTCCCACGTGTCCATGGTAGTGCACTCTTTACCAGAGGACAAACGCAAGTTTTATCAGTTGTTACTTTAGGTGCTAAGAGCGAAGAACAAATTTTAGATAACTTAACTGAAGAAGAATTTAAACGCTTCATGCACCACTATAACTTCCCACCATTCTCAGTGGGTGACATTAAGAGAACAGGCGCTCCTGGCCGTCGTGAAATTGGCCATGGTGCCCTTGGCGAACGTGCATTATCTTATGTGATTCCAAGTGAAGAAGCCTTCCCATACACCATTCGTGTTGTTAGTGAAGTTCTTGAAAGTAATGGTAGTAGCTCACAAGCTTCAATTTGTGCTTCTAGTATGGCCTTAATGGCTGCTGGTGTACCGATTAAAGATATGGTGACCGGTATTGCGATGGGTCTTATTACAAGTGGCCCACTTGATGGCAATCACCCCTATACAATCTTAACTGATATCCAAGGTCTTGAAGATCACTTCGGTGATATGGACTTCAAGGTTGCCGGAACCTCTAAAGGTATTACGGCATTACAAATGGATATTAAGGTCAAAGGTGTTAGCAAAGAAGTACTTGGTGAAGCCCTAGCTCAAGCCAAAAAAGCCCGCGATGAAATTCGTGCTGCACAAATGTCAGCCATTAATGCACCACGTGAAGACGTTGGCAAGTTTGCACCAAAGATGGACACATTTATGATTGATCCAGACAAAATCAGAGAAGTCATTGGAACTGGCGGCAAAGTCATTAACAAGATTATCGAAGAAAATGATGGTGTCAAAATTGATATTAATGATGAAGGCCAAGTTGTCCTTTATCACATGGACCGCGCTACAATCAATAGAACCAAAGAAATCATTCTTAATATCATTAGAGTGGCTCGTGTTGGTGAAGTTTATGAAGGCGTTGTCAATCGTGTTGAAAGTTATGGTGTCTTCGTCAATCTGTTTGGTAATACCGATGGATTATGTCACTTCACCGATCTCTCTTATGAAAGAATAGAAGATGTGACCAAGGTTTATAAAGTTGGTGATAAACTTAAGGTTCAAGTAAGCGAAATCGATGATAAGGGCAAAGTTAAAGTCAGCCACAAGGTTTTCTTAGAAAAACCAGAAGGTTGGGTTGAAAGAGCTCCTCAAAAGAGAGAATTCAATCGTGATCGTGGTCATGACCGTGGTGGATACCGCGGAAAAAAACGCGACTAAGTCTCAATAAGTCATAATGAAGACAACAAGGCGTCACAACCTTGTTGTTTTTTATTGACAATGAAGAATATGACAACTTTTATAGCGTAAACGTTAATTAT
>DATESM010000105.1:0-9378 GCA_035270805.1 Bacilli bacterium | reverse complement strand
CTATGAGACCAATAAAAAAGCAATCTTTCGATTGCTGTTAGTCTTTGAGATATTCGTTGACTTCGTTGACAAACACTTCGATTTCGTCACGATTGAAGAGTGAGGCACCACTAGCTTGTGGATGGCCACCGCCATTCCATTTAGCGGCTAATTCATTGATTGGAGTTCCGGCACTGCGAAGTGAAACTCTCCAACGACCTTCTTCAATGTCTTCAGTAATCGCGGCCCAAGCTTTAATTCCTTTAATGCCGGCGAAGATATTGACATTTTCTTTACCACGTTCTGGGGTGATATTAAGTCTTTTTTGTGCTTCGGCATCAAGTACGTAATAAACAAAACCATTACTTGTGACTTTAAATTGTGAGAGTATATACTTTTTGGTATAAAGATCTTCAAGATCACCAGTGTATAAAAACGCATAAACGTCTTTATTGATGTCGACACCAATTTCAAGGATTTGTTCAGCAACGGCGAAAGTTGCGGCACTAGTAGTTGCATATCTAAAGCGCCCGCTATCACCAACGATACCTGAATAGAGCATTGTCGCTGATTTCTTCGCAAACGTATATTTGTCACTAAGAGCTAAGAAGATGATTGATAGAATTTCACTAACGGCGACTGACATTGGATCAACTAACATAAGTTGGCCATAAGGTTCAACGTTAGGGTGGTGATCAATTTTTACAGTGTAAGCAGCTTTTTTAGCACGTGGTTCGCTACATCTACCCATGTTACCTAGATCGAGGATGAGGGCGAGGAAAGGTTTATCAAACCATTCATCACTTTCTTTATCTAATAAGGGGTAAAGATTGTTGCTATAAAATTGATGGTCTTCACCAAAAACCTTAATATCTTTATTGGGGAAATTGTCTTTAAGCCAAAAATACATTCCAAACTCACTGCCTAAGGCGTCTGGGTCTGGTGTTTTATGAGCAAAAATTCCAATTTGATCATATTCATTAATTTTTTCAGCGAATTGATTGATAAATTCTTCATACTCACTGATTTTGCGGTTGAGAGACGGACTAAATAATTTCATTAAAAACCTCCATTGGTTGTTACAGTAGTATAGATTAATAAAAATGCTTGCGTTAAACAAGCATTTTGTCTTGAAACTTAAATTTATGTGATGATTACTTAGAAATTCTCATACAATCCCGGGCAATCATTAATTCTTCGTCTGTGGGAATAACTGCGAGTTTAATTTTACTATTTGGGGTTGAAATCACTTGAATTGAACCACGAATTTTATTCGCAACCTCATCTAGTTCTAAGCCAAAGGCGCCCTTAAGTTCCTCGATTACAAGTCGACGAAACTTTGGAGAGTTCTCGCCAATCCCCGCCGAGAAGACAATAAGGTCGGCGCCACCTAATCTGGCAATATATTGGGCAATAAAGTCGACTGTGCGCCTAATAAATAAATTATCAGTGAGAATTGCTCTTTCATCCCCTTTTGCCATCGCCGTATCGATGTCGCGGCTATCATTAGAGAAACCTGAGACGCCAAGCATGCCTGATTTCTTATTGAAAATATCATACATTTCAAAGATGTCCTTGTTTTCCATTTTACAGGCATACCACATGACACTTGGATCAATGTCACCGGTCCTCGTACCCATCATCACGCCACCAAGTGGGGTTAATCCCATTGAAGTAGCGACACATTTACCATCACGAATTGCGGTAATTGATGCTCCGCTACCAATGTGGCAAGTGACGATACGATTAGTTTTCGAATCTTTGATGAGTTTTTGACCTTCAATCGAGAGGTACTTATGGCTGGTGCCATGGAAACCATAACGACGAATATCATACTTTTCGTAAAATTCGTAAGGAATTGGAAACATATAATCTTGTGGCGCCATTGTTTGATGAAATGACGTATCAAAGACGGCAACATTTTTAGCGTTAGGTAATAATTTTTTAAATGTCTCAAAGCCCATGAGATTTGGTTTGTTGTGAAGTGGCGCGAGCGAAATCAAAGAAGTCACCCGTTCCGCAACTTGATCATCAAACATCACACTATCATCATAGTATTTTCCGCCTTGAACGACACGGTGGCCAACAATTTCAATCTCGTCATATGATGAGACAATTTTTTCCTCGATCAGACTATCAAGGATTAATTTAACCGCGACTTCGTGATCAAGAATTGGCAGTGTGACTTTCTTTTCGCCACCTTCATATTTGATTTTAAATTGAGCATCTTCCCAGCCAACACGATCCGCCATTCCACTACAAATCACCACCTCTTCAGGCATATTAAACAACTTAAACTTGACCGATGAACTGCCAGCGTTAACGGCCATAACTTTTTTACTCATTATGAAATCTCCTTTTATCGATAATTGCAACTTAATTATTACATAATCGACTATTTTTTAACATGTAAATGTTTAAAATTGGAGCCGAATCCACTATAATAAGAAGTACTGGAGGAGCTATATGAATTTTTTTGATGAATTCTTGATGGGACACAGTATTGACGCCTATAAATACCTAGGTGCCCATTTCACAGAAATAGAAATCTCACGTCCTAAGTCCGCCCGAGGTCCGAAACCAAAAAAGCCTAAGAGTATCGCGGGAATAGTCTTTAGACTTTATGCGCCTCTAGCCACTGACGTCTCGGTTATTGGTGATTGGAACGATTGGCGCCCAGGTGTTAATCAAATGGAAAAAATTGATGACCGTGGGCTGTTTGAAGTGTTTATTCCTGACCTTAAAAACTATCAGGCTTATAAGTTCAGATTCAAAAATGCTAAGGGTGACTATGTTGAAAAAGCTGACCCCTTTGCGTTTTTTAGTGATAAGAGACCTGGTACTTGTTCGCGAACCTTTGACAACCGTGATTTTATTTTCCACGACCACGAGTATATGGAAAAACGTACACGCTGTTTTGATCAGCCAATGAGTATTTATGAATTACACCTTGGTAGCTGGAAGGGTAAAGTTGATGGGCGCGATGTTTCATATGAAGAAATCGCCGATTACCTGATTCCTTATATAAAGGAAAGCGGTTTTACTCATGTCGAAATTATGCCTATCACCCAATATCCATTTGATGGCAGTTGGGGTTATCAAGCGACTGGTTTCTTTAGCGTCGATTCACGTTATGGCAACCCTTTTCAATTAATGAGTTTTGTCGATCGTATGCATCAAGCTGGGATTGGCGTTATATTGGATTTTGTGGTTGTACACTTTGCCGTCGATGCCCACGGACTAATAGAATTTGACGGTTCAAAAATGTATGAATATTCCGACCCCGCTAATACGTATAGCCAATGGGGTTCCCCACAATTTGATATTAGTAAAGACCCCGTGCGCAGTTTCTTGATGTCGGCGGTGAACTATTTTGTCGATAAATTTCATTTTGACGGAATTCGTATTGATGCCGTCAGCAACATAATTTATTGGGACGGAAACAAAGACCGCGGTGAGAATACTGGCGGAATTGAATTTATCAAACGTCTAAACGGAAAGCTCCACTATGAACATCCAAGTTTAATGATGATTGCCGAAGACAGTAGTGATTATAGTGGTGTGACCAGAGCGCTCGAATATGGTGGACTTGGATTTGATTATAAATGGGACTTAGGCTGGATGAATGATACGCTTAAATATTACAGTAAAGATCCAATTTATAAGAAATATGACCACAATCAATTAACTTTTAGCATGCACTATTTTTATAGTGATAATTTTATGTTGCCACTTTCACATGATGAAGTTGTCCATGGTAAAGGGACAATTATTAACAAAATGTGGGGAAACTATGATATTAAGTTCGCCCAAGTACGTAACTTATTCGCCTATCAATTTGGTCACCCAGGAAAAAAATTAAATTTCATGGGTAATGAAATTGCTAGTTTTGATGAATGGGATGAAGGAAAGTCACTGCCTTGGACACTTAAAACCTTTCCAAAGCACGACTCAGTGTCACGCCTTGTCCGTGATTTGAACCTTATTTATCGTTCCGAAAAAGCAATGTATATGCAAGAACATAACCCTGAAAACTTCAGATGGTTGATGGTGGATAACGCGCAACAATCAGTGTTCGCTTTTGAACGACAATTTGAAGACTCTCATCTCGTGTTCATCTATAATATGACGTCTAATTATTATGATGAATATGACGTTGGTCTAAATACTCCGGGCACCTATGAAGAAATTTTTAATAGTGATAAAGATGTTTATGGTGGTTGGAATCAATATAATGGTTTGCCTTTAAAATCAAACAATTATGTCGGTCCTGAGAATCGTCCGTATTCACTCACGATTAAACTCGCCTCGTTTGGGGCCGTTATATTTAAGTTAAAGAAAGAAAAGAGGTAGAGCGATACATGTTTGCTAATAAAAAAGACTTTATTGCCGAATTTGAACGGCGTTTAAGTGAAAAATATGGACGTGGAGTTAAAGAAAGTCACATTACCGAACGTTATGATATTTTAGGGACGATGACGCGTGATTTTGCCAACTATGATTGGCGCAAGACAAGAGAAAACATTATTAATAATGACAAAAGACAATTGGTCTATTTTTCAATGGAGTTCTTGATTGGCCGTTTACTCACAAGTAACTTAATGAATCTCGGCATTTATAATGTTGCGCGTGATGGGCTAAAAGAACTAGGAATTGATATTCATGAATTAGAAGAACAAGAATCTGATGCTGGTTTAGGCAATGGTGGTCTTGGTCGTCTTGCGGCCTGTTTCCTTGATTCGATTGCCTCACTCGGTTACCCAGGTCATGGTAATACCATTCGTTACGAATATGGCTTTTTCCGTCAAAAGATCGTCGATAATCGTCAAGTAGAAGTGCCTGACCAATGGCTCGTTAATGGTAACGTATGGGAAGTTAGAAAACCAAAACACTCCGTCGAAGTCGACTTTTATGGTAGTGCTGAAACATATGCTAAAGCCGGTGGTGGATACGGGGTTAGAACTGTTAATCCGGTGACAATTAAGGCCGTTCCCTACGATCTAAGTGTCATCGGCTATCAAAATCATGTCGCCAACACTTTACGGCTTTGGAGTGCGGAACCTAGTGAAAACAATTTGCCTGAAGACCAACCGTTTGAAACATATTTAACAACGCTTAATCAAATTAATCATGGTTTATATCCAGATGATAGTACTGAACAAGGAAAAATCTTACGGTTACGTCAACAATATTTCCTTGTTTCAGCTGGTTTACAAAGTGCAACACGCGGACACTTCCGTAATTACAAAACACTGAACAATTTCTATGAAAAATTCGTGTTTCAACTTAATGATACCCACCCAATTCTTGCAATTCCTGAACTAATGCGCATCCTCATGGATGATTATAATTTCGGCTGGGAAGAAGCATGGGATCAAGCTCGCAAGAGCATGGCCTACACCAATCATACAGTCATGGTTGAAGCCCTAGAAAAATGGCCAATTACCTATGTGCAAAGACTTGTTCCACGTGTTTATATGATTATTGAGGAAATTCACCGTCGCAGTCAACTTTATTTTGTTGAACGTGGTTTTGATTTTAATGCCCGGCAAAATATGGCTATTTTACGGGATGGTATGATTCATATGACAAATATCGCACTCTTTACATGCTTCTCTGTCAATGGGGTTGCTGCTTTACATACAGCGATTTTAAAACGTGAAACATTTAGAGACTTTTATGAACTATTCCCTGATAAGTTTAACAACAAAACAAACGGAATTACCCATAGAAGATGGTTCCTTTATGCCAACCAAGAATTAAGCGGACTTGTCAGCAAGACGATTGGTGACGAATGGATTAAAAAACCTCAACTATTAGAAAAATTCCTCCCTTTTGCTGGGGATAAAGATATCCAAGCCGAGTTCTTAAAAATTAAACGACTCAAGAAGCAACAATTAGCCGAATATGTCAAAAAACATAACGGTCTCGACATTGATGTCGACTCAATCTTTGATGTCCAAGTCAAACGGCTTCATGCCTATAAACGTCAATTAATGAACGTTTTTAGAATTATGTATTTATACTTTAAAATGAAGGATGATGCTCAATTTAGAGTCCATCCCATTACCTTTTTCTTCGGTGCGAAAGCCGCTCCTAGTTATTTCTTTGCCAAGAAGGTCATTGAATTAATTAACGGTGTCGCCGATGTAATTAATGGTGATCCAGAAATCTCGAAGTTTATGAAAGTCGTATTTATCGAAAACTATGGTGTCAGTAGTGCGGAAATTATTATTCCTGCCGCCGATATTAGTGAACAAATCTCGACTGCTGGTAAAGAAGCTAGTGGAACCGGAAATATGAAGTTCATGATGAATGGTGCGCTCACACTTGGGACCCTGGATGGGGCTAACGTTGAAATTAACGAACATGTCGGTGATGAGAACTCATTTATCTTTGGGCTCCGCGAAAACGAAGTCGCAAGACTTAAAGAAAAAGGTTATTCACCATGGAACATTTATGCAAATAACCTTGAAATAAAACGCATTGTTGACTCACTAACTGACGGTACTTGGAGTGATGGTGATCACGATAGATTCCGGGCCGTCTTTGATGAACTTATGCACAGAAATGATGAATATTTGATTCTTGAGGATTTACCAGCATATATTGCGGAAACCGATAAAATTGTGACCTATTACCGCGATAAGAAAGCATGGGCTAAATCATGTATTATCAATATTGCCAAGAGTGGCTACTTTAGTAGCGACCGGACAATCCAACAATACGTCGATGATATTTGGCACATTGAGAAGTTATAATTATGGAATTTGATTTTGAGTTCTTACTAGAAAAACAAGCCGAGCTTGATGCGCTCATTCATCTTAACCATAAAGTGAGTTATGAAAGCACGAAAACTAAACGCCTCCTCGCCTTTTTAGTCGAGTTGGGTGAGCTTGCCAATGCCAAGCGAAGTTTTAAGTTTTGGTCACTCAAAGCTGGTGAAAGCAATGAACGTTTACTTGATGAATATGCTGATGGCCTGCACTTTTTGCTCTCGCTCGCACTCGCGCACGAATTCGAGTTACCGGTCTTTACAATTGAAGAAGATGCTGAGCAAGATCTGACCGAAAAATTTCTTGCTTGTTACCAAAGCATCACCACTTTTAGTAGCAAACTCGATAAAAGCAGCCTCTATCTTGCCTTTAGTGACTTTCTTGCTTTAGGGCAAGCGCTTTCATTCACTAAAGAAGAGATAATCGCCGCTTATGAAAATAAATTAGTGGTAAACTATCAAAGACAAATTAACAAATATTAGGAAAGAGGTTTTTATGGAATTAGATGAAAGATTAGACTTGCTAAGACGTCTTAGCGAAGTTACAGGCGTCAGCGGTGATGAACATCGTGTTGCCAAATTAGTTAAAGCTGAATTAGAAGGTGTCGCTGACAAGATTGAATTTGACAATTTAGGGAGCCTTATTGCCCGTGTTAATGGCCAAGTTGGTGAACCAGTTGTTAGTTTTAGTGCTCACATGGATGAAGTTGGATTCCTCGTGGCCCGGATTGAAAAAAATGGTTATGTTCGTTTACATCCAGTCGGTGGATGGTGGGGACACGTTGTCCTTGCCCACGAATGGACAGTCATTACCCGTGAAGGTAAGGAACTAATCGGTGTGACCGGCGCCCAACCTCCACATGGTATGCCAGCGGAAGCTCGCAATAAAGTCATGGAGATTAAAGATATGTATCTTGACCTGGGTGTCAAAGATAAAGAAGCCGTCGAAGCATTGGGAATCCGTGTTGGTGACCCAATTGTCCCACTACAAAAATTCCGCGTTTTAAATGATGGCGAAGCACTTTTAGGTAAAGCATGGGATGACCGCGCTAGTGTTGCCGTCGGGATTGAAGTAATTAAGAGACTTAAAAAAGAAGGTGGACATAAGGCGAACGTCGCTTTTGTCGCTTCAGTTCAAGAAGAAGTTGGCTTGCGTGGTGCGAAAACTTCAACCCACCTTGTCAAACCTGATATCTCCTTTGGCGTTGATGTCACGATGAGTTATGACTTACCTGGTTCACCTGATAACCCAACTAAACTTGGCTCTGGTGTTGCCCTTAGCGTTATGGACGGAAGCGTGATTGCCCACCGTGGATTCTTTGATTTCGTTGAAAAAGTCGCCAAAGAAAAAGGTATTACATATACTTATGATCTTCTTACTGCCGGTGGTACCGATAGTGGCGAAATTCATAAATACGGAGATGGCGTTGTCAATATGACGGTTTCGCTTCCTTGCCGTTATTTCCATTCCCATGTCTCAATTGTTAACCGTAAAGATGTTGATGCCGCGATTGACCTCCTTGTTGAAGTTATCAAAGCGATTGATAAAAAAACACTTGCAGATCTTAAAGCGACAAAACACCAATAAGCAAATAAGAAAAAATGGCCTCGTAAGAGGCTTTTTTCATTTGTCTAAAATTATTTTCGCGCTTTGAAACGTCTGAGTAGGGGCGTTCGTTCGAGGACAATAAGAATGATGATACTCAGAATAATGGCAATGCCTGCTTGGACTAAATCAAAGGGAAAGTTAGCAAACATCGCCGATATATCGAGTAGGACATAATAACTAAAACTATAAACAAGCACCATCACGATTGGCCCGAGGATGACGCCACTGTAGCGAAATACATTTCTCAGTTTATGATAAATTAGCCCAGCGATTAAGGCTTCTAAACCCTTAGCGACAATCGTAAAGGGAATAAAAAGGGCGTATCCAGATAGCAAGTCACTAAAGGTTCCAGCGACCGCACCAACGAGCATGCCAGCAAAGGGGTCAATTAGAATCGCACTGATAATAATGAAGGCATCACCGACATTAAAATATCCCCCAGTTGGAAAAGGGATGCGAACAAAATAAGTGAAAATGAATGTTAGGCCAATAAAAAGTGACGAAAGAACGATTCGATGAGTTTTATTCATAATAGTTCCCGATAATTAAGCTCGTTATAAACTTTGATGCCATTAGCTTTTAATAATCTTGTCGTATAGCCATCACCATCAATAAGGGTGCTGCTAAAGGTTCCGTCATAGATTTTTCCGCTCCCACAGCTTGGACTTTTTGCCTTGAGGATGGCAATTGTCGCCCCGTATTTTTTGGCTTGAGCGAGGGCTATTTCCGCCCCCGCCCTAAAATTAGTGGTTTTATCATCGCCCTCTTTGTTGATGACCTTTTCGCCAACGATTTCACAGGGAATGCGTGGAATCGGTAAGCCACCATCAACTTCGGGACAAACAATCACGACCTTATAAGATTTACGCAATTCATTAATTTCTTCATTAAAATTAGCGCGTCCATCAAAGCGACAGGCGCAACCGAGTAAGCATGCAGAAATTAGGATTGTTTTCATAGTTATAATTATATAACAAATATAATCTTTGTGGCTTTTTTGTTATAATCTTTTTAT
>DATESM010000104.1:0-5739 GCA_035270805.1 Bacilli bacterium | reverse complement strand
CACACCTTTACAAAAAAGAGACCAATTAATTAAGAAAGGAATGATTGCCTAAATGATATTAACAAATCACCCTTCTTTTTTTGAAGAAATTGGTCTCAGATCATTTACAACTCTACAGAAAAACATGATATCAATCTGATTTGTGTGTTTTGTTTTGATGTTTTTGAGTGTTTTCATTAACCCGGAAGCTTACAATCTTTTCAATTAACGCTTTGGGCAGGGGACGATTAAGTGGGATATGAATGCTTCCCTTTGAGGTCTTAAAATCTAAAAGCAATTCCTTAAAGGCGCTAATGGCACTAGGAGAGGGATAAAAACCAATGTAATCTTTATAAGCAGCAAAGTGAAAAAGATTACCATAAAGGAAAAATGTTGGCATTTGATAGCTCATTTTCTCACTTGCCTGTGGGACTAGTTGTTTAATTAAACAATACAATTCATCAAGCGCAACTTGGGTTTGAGGGGGAAAGGAGTTGATATAAGTCTTAATATCCTTATGTTCGTTCATTTGCTTTCCTCCTAATAACCCCCTAAGGCGCCATATATTATCTAGTTTTTTTCATCTCTCATTGACTCTTGATCACATTTGATGAGCTTATTGCTGTGCTTGTTTAATCGATAGTCCAATTCGCTTTTTAGCTAAATCTAATGAAATCACCTTAACTTTGACTATATCGTTAATGGCGAACTTAGATGAAATATCTTTAATGAAGGTGTTAGAAATTTCTGAGATATGGACCAGACCGTCTTGATGAACATTAATATCAACAAACATCCCAAAGTCCATAATATTGCGCACTGTCCCGTTGAGAATCATCCCTTCTTTTAAATCTTTGATATCCCGCACATCTTGATTGAGTTGCACGATTTCGACTTCATCGCGAATATCACGACCAGGTCGTTTGATTTCTTCAATAATGTCCTGATAGGTTGCTTCACCAATCTGATATCGCGCCATCACCTCACGATGATCAACTTTGCTAAGCAGCATATCTTTGCGATTGGCTTCATCAAGCAGCATATTAATTCCAGCCTGCTTGATAATGGCCTTGGCTACTTCATAAGATTCTGGGTGGATTGAAGTCGCATCTAGGGCTTCTTTCCCACCATAAATTCTTAGAAAGCCCGCACATTGCTCATAGGCTTTTGGTCCTAATTTACTGACTTTCTTCAATTCTAACCTTGATTTAAAAGGACCATTTTCTTTAATGTAGGTATAGATATTTGTTGCGACAGTTTTACTGATTCCTGAAACATAGTTTAACAGTGAAATTGAGCAATTATTCAAATTGACACCAACTGTATTCACGCAGTCTTCGACAACACCATGAAGTGAGGTTGATAGTTTAGATTGATTCATATCATGTTGATATTGACCAACGCCAATGGCCTTGGGATCAATTTTGACGAGTTCACTGAGAGGATCTTGAATACGACGCGCGAGCGAGATGGCGCTTCGTTTCTCAACCGTCAAATCAGGAAATTCATCTTCTGCAAGTTTTGAGGCACTATAAACAGAAGCACCACTCTCGTTAACAATAAAGATTTTGGTCTCAAACTGATTGTCTTTAATGATTTTTGATAGTTCTGCTTCACTTTCCCGCGAGGCAGTCCCGTTACCTAAAGCAATATAGTCAATGTGATGAAGTTTAAGAAGATTGATAATTTGTTGACGCGCTCTTTCAATTTCTTGCTGAGAGGCTGCGGTAAGATAGACCACCCCTATTTGACTAGGGATACCGTTTTCATTGACAAGAGCGTATTTACAGCCTGTCCGAAACCCTGGGTCAAAACCTAAAACTGTTTTATTTTTTAGTGGTGGATATAAAAGTAGGGCTTGCAAATTCTTCTTAAAGACGACTAGGGAAGCATCTTCTGCCTTTTCAAACAGATCATTTCTAATTTCATTTTCGACTGAAGGCATAATGAGACGTTTAAGGGCATCTTTGATAGTGAGGATCAGTTCAGAAGCAAAAGCATTGTTTTTTAAAAAATCGGCCTGAATTCGTTCTTCAATCAACTCGAGATTATACTCGAGTGCGACTTTTAAACATTTGACTTTTTCGCCCCGATTGATGGCCAAAATGCGATGGGGAGGAATTGATGATAATTTTTCCCGGTAGTTAGCATATTTGCCGAATGTATCTTTATCATCCTTAGCCACCTCTTTAGTCGTGATAAAGCCTTGTTTTGTGATGTAGCCTTTAATATAGCGACGATAACTAGGCTCATCACTAATCTCCTCGGCGATAATGTCAAGGGCACCATTAAGTGCATCTTCATGTGTGTTAACACCTTTGTCTTCATTAATAAAACCATTAAGAAAGGTTTGAAAGTCTTCTTCCTTCTTCCCCTTTTTTATGTAGACTGAAAGAGGTTCAAGCCCTTTTTCTTTAGCAATAGTGGCCCTTGTTTTACGTTTAGGTTTATAAGGACGATAGAGATCTTCTAGCTCGGCTAGTGTTACCACATTGAGAATGGCTTCCTGTAATTCATCGCTCAGCTTACCTTGTTCTTTTATCGATGCAAGAACAGTATGCATTCTTTCATCTAAATTTCGTAAATAGACAAGCTGTTCAGACAAGTCACGCAGTTGGCTATCATCAAGATTGCCCGTCACCTCTTTACGGTAGCGAGCAATAAAAGGGATGGTGCTCCCCTCATCAATTAATCCAATCGCGGCACCCACTTGTTCGACATTTAAATTTAATTTTTCGGCAATTCGTTTTGTTATATTCATAATTTCTCCAGACAAATTATTGTAACATAACTTGGGACTTGATACCGTATCACTTAGTCTCATGATTGCTAGTGATTATTTTTAGCGTTCCATGATTGAATCAGAAATAGCGCAATTTCTTTGCATGCGCTTACATCATAGAACGATAGAGTAAATTGAAAAAATCTATTGAATTAACCCAAAATCCAAGTATCATAATGATTATCTAATACAAGGAGAACGATGCCATGAAGACAAACACCATCCATTTTATGCCCGTTACTTCTGTGTATTATTATTATTATCAACACAAGATCATTTCATAATCTTGCTTTTTCGATAATAATAGAAAAACCTTGGTGAGAAATGATTAAAATCATTGCCAAGGCCAATCATCTAACACATGCGACCTTGGTTAACTGACCGAGGTCGTTTTTATTTCATAGACATAAAAAAGGAGAACATTACTATGAAAACGACAATGAAAAAACTTGGACTACTCTCTTCCTTTACACTGACTGGACTCATGGTCCTCGCTAGTTGTGGTTCAACTTGGGAGGGCATTACGGCAACAAAAGAAAACAAGGCTGAGATTGGCATCTTACAATTTGTAACTCACGATGCACTCGATTTGGCTCGCATCGGCTTTGTTGAAGCACTCGAAGAGGCCGGATTCGTTGAGGGCGAAAACATTAACATTAATATTCAAAACCCCCAGACAAACAGTGGAGCTCTTGCGACCATGGCGAGTAGTCTTGCTACGAGTGCTGATTTAATTTTGGCGATTGCCACTCCCGCCGCCACAGCTGTGAAAAGTGCACTTGAAACTGAAGGACGCCAAGTCCCACTGCTCTTTACGGCTGTAACTGATCCAGTCGCAGCGCAATTGATTGAAAGTCCTACTAAGCCAGGCGGATTTGTCACTGGCACAAATGATATGCAACCAATCAGGGAACAAATTGACCTATTTCTTGAATTAGGTTTGGTGCCTGGTGTTGATAAAATTGGCATGATTTACTGTAATGCTGAGAGCAATAGCATAACGCAAATTAACATTGCTAAAGCCCATGCTGAATCACTTGGTTTTAGTGTCGAACTAACCTCAATCCCGGACGCTTCTACACTCGTCACTGCGCTTGAATCATTGACGAATCGACATATTAAGGGCTTATATGTCCCGACTGATAACGTCATCTCAAGTAATATGCAAACACTCAGCAACCATATGATTGATCATCAAGTATTAACTGTTGTTGGTGAAACATCAATGGCCGAAAACGGTGGTTTTATTACGCTAGGTGCTGATTACCACGCATTAGGTTTCCTCACTGGTCAAATGGCCGTCGAAATCATCGAGGGAACACATCCGCAAGATATTGCTTCTGTTGGAGCTTCTAGTTTTGAAATGGTCATTAACCTTGATGTTGCAAGTGCAATGGCATTTGAAGTGCCCTCTAGTCTATTAGATGAGGCTGACGTACTCATTCAGACAGGTCAATAAGATGATTATATCCTCGTTTTTTACCGCGCTATATCTCGGACTGATCTGGTCAATTATGGCCCTTGGTGTCTATATTGCCTATCGCATATTAGATATCGCTGATTTAGGGGCTGAAGGGGCTTTTCCTCTCGGTGGGGCTGTAGCGGTGACGCTTCTTATTTTCAAAGTCAACCCTTTCCTCGCCATTCTTCTTGCGACACTAGCGGGGGGACTAGCCGGATTGATCACTGCGCTTTTACATACGAAACTAAAGATTCCCAGCCTCTTAGCGGGAATTATTACGATGGTTGGTCTCTATTCAATCATTATGCTCGTGATCGGACTTGGGCGAATAGAAATGCAGCGCCTGACTGATCCAGCAAACTTTTCTTGGGAAAACATTGTTTCCTTCTTTTATATCTCTAGTGATATCCCTGCTGGTGCACCAACGATATTTACCCCACTAGCAGAGCTTTTCTCCCTGATGGCACCAAAACACTTAAAAACAAGTATCATCGTCACTTCTCTTCTTATTACTGCTTTAGTCTTTACAGTCATCTATTGGTTTTTTGGCACTCAGTTTGGTGTCGGACTTAGAGCCGTTGGCAAGAACCCACAGATGGCGAAAGCGCAGGGCATCAACCCCCACGTGATGATCATGACAGGACTGGTTATTTCTAATGCCCTTGTTGCACTCAGTGGCTCGATGTACTCGATGATGATGCGTTCGGCCAATGGCACCTTTGGGCGTGGGACGATTGTGATTGGACTTGCCATTGTCTTTTTAGGCGAGGCCATATTTGGTAAAAAAACTTTCAAATTTACCCTCGTTAGTCTTGTGGTCGGGGCGGTTCTCTACTATATCATTATTACGATTGCTTCAAATTTACTCAATATCGACCAAAACCTTTTTAATCTCATCCAAGCACTTCTGATCACCACCATTCTTGTCGCGCCACGTTTAAAGTCAGAATTGCAGGTCAAAATCAACAAAAGAAGGGAAGCTAAAAGCTATGTTAAAGATTAATCACTTATCAAAAACATTCCATCTTGATAACAATCCACTCAATGATAAAAAAGCACTAATTGACATTAACTTGACGATTGAAGACGGTGATTTTATCAGTGTCATCGGTGGAAATGGATCAGGGAAAACGACCCTACTTAATATCATTGCCGGAGTCTATACTCCTGACAGTGGAACGATCAACCTTAATGAAGTTGAACTGACTCGTCTGCAAGAGTTTCAACGGGCACGCTATATTGGCCGCGTCTTCCAAGATCCGATGATTGGCACTGTTGGCGATATGTCGATTGAAGAAAATCTCGCCTTAGCCACACACCGTGGTTCAACTCTTACGCTTAAGTGGGGATTACCTGTTCAATCAAGAGAAACCTACAAACAACTGCTACAAAATCTCGATTTAGACTTAGAAACACGATTAAAGGCCAAAGTCCGCCACCTTTCAGGGGGACAGCGCCAAGCCCTCACTTTATTAATGGCCACGCATGTCACACCTTCACTCTTACTACTGGATGA
>DATESM010000103.1:0-3470 GCA_035270805.1 Bacilli bacterium | reverse complement strand
GTCTACGTCAATGAGGCGATGCTAGAAAGATTAGCGACCACGGTTCACTATGAGGATTACACAGGGCTAAATATTGAATCAAGCTTAAAGATTCATCATTTAGAAGAGACGCTAGACATACCTCTTTCCTACCAAATTGCTGGTGTTTTTAAGGAGTTAGACTACCTTAGCAGTCCCAAAATATACTTTTCACAGCAAGGGGTAGATACTCTATTTAAAACAATAAAATTTAATGATGATGTGAGTTTGTTTGATTATATTGCATCCCTCTCTCCGACTGACCCCTTAACTTCATACAGTTTTCGCTTGTATTTTGAAACTATGAGAGACCTTGAACGGGCCCTAATGATTTCAGATAGTCTTAAGACAAATCGTGCATACTTGAATGTGACAAGTGAACATCTTGTCCGCCTTGATTCGCTTTCAGAGCTAATGAGTTTTTCGACAATTATTATAAGCATCAGCGTTATTCTCATTATCTTTTCTTTACTCTTCATCAATATAACGATTACACATTTAGAACTGAAAAGAGCCAATGCAAAAATTGCATTACTCTATTTTTTCAAGGCGTCCACAAATGATATTTTGGATATTTATCTAGGCCAAAACTTAGTGACTGTATTAGTGGCAATGAACGCGTTATTTGTCGTTCCTTTTCTAGCAAATTTGCTCAATCAATTACTGAGCAAGGTCTTAGGTATGAGTATAGAAATCAACGTACCACTTTTAGTTTATCAAGGAATCCCCCTCTTTATCCCCCTGCTGATATTTGCCTTTGTTTTTATATCCGCAAGCGTCATTAGTGTGATAAATATCCTTATTAAAAATCAAAAGGCGCTCGTCAAACGGTTAGCTCATAATGATTGATATTAGTAACCTTAAAGTATCATTTGGAAAGAGTAGAGTTCTTAACATTGCCTCCTTATCATTCCAAAAAAGCGGTCTTTATGGCCTAGTTGGACCGAGTGGCTGTGGTAAAACAACACTCGTTAATGTCCTTAATGGGGCCCAAAAATTCGAGGGGAATGTTGTCGTCGATGGGCAACAGATCAATCTTTTTAATCAAAAAGATAGATTGAAATACCGGATGTCAACCATCGCAGTCTGTTATCAAGATGCCATTTTGTTTGATGATTTAAGTGTCAGTGAAAATATATTACTTAAACTTGATTTTTATCCGACAATTTCCAAAAGACGGCAAATGGCTCGTGTCGATCAGCTACTCAAAGCTTTGCGTTTGTTTCATCTCAAAGATCAAAAGAGTCAATATCTTTCGGGTGGAGAAAAAGCAAGGGTGAATATTATTCGAACACTGATCAATCAGGCTAAGGTGATGATATTTGATGAGCCGACTGCCGCTCTAGACGAAGAAAGTTCACACCTGGTTTTTAATCTGCTTGCTCAGTTTGCACGACACCATACGGTCATTGTTGTTTCACATAATCGCGACTTGATAAAAACTTATGCAAGCTCAGTGATTGATCTAAGTTATGGGCAAGTGACAAAAATCAGTACACAAGAGAGTGTACAATCTTCTAGTGAGCTCACGGGTCGTTTACAACTAGGACAAGCCTCACAACCGCGAAACTTTAAACTCTTTAGACTTGGTTTGCTTATTTTCAAAAGTCGTCGTCGTCGGAACATGTTTGCAACTTTTACTTTTACTGTGTCACTAAGTGCAATTTGTGCGTTGTTAGTGCTGACGACAACAATCAGTACAGGTATCAAACAAAGTTTCCAACTCAACTACCAAGAAGACACGGCCTTACTGAGTTATAAAATGAGTGAGCCCTATCCTTATCAGCAAGGATTGAATAAAGAACAAGCACAACTGCTCGCTGACAAATATGAAGCTAAACTAGGAGTCAAGTATCTCAGTCATGTTGATGAATTATTCCCTGAGCTCAATGTTGTGTATTTTCAAAACGAAAGCATTAAGCTACCCCTTCCTAGTTTTACCGCTAGTAGCTTTCAACATATTCAACTAGTGGAGGAAATCAATTTACTAGACATCTTTGGATATCGTAAGGCTTCTTTACATGATGATGAACTCATTTTAGTTCTTCCAAATAGTGAAATACGCTATATTTATGACCACCTAAACTTGCGAAAAGGTTTAACCTTGGAACGACTAGGAGAGTATCTAAAAATCAATGAGACAGCAATTGTACTTAATGTTGCTCATAATGAGTGGGGATATGAAGACGAACAAATCTTCCGTCTAGCCGGGGTGGTCGCTGGGGATTATCCAACCATTATTCATAGCAATCCCCTGTTCAGTGAAGTTGTGTTTGAAACAAAAATGGCGCTAAAAGGTAGTGTTGAGCTATCGAAAATCGAAGAGTGGCCATGGACGTTAAAAAAGATCTTTTATCTTTATAAAAAGAATAATGAATCCATTCTCTATCAGGAGATTAATAACCCCTCTGTTTTACTTGCAAGATCAATCAAAACAAGTGTGGCTTCCACCTATGATTCTCATTATCATAATAACCGGCTGATGCTCTATGTTAAGCCACCTACTTATATGCCACTTCCTTTTCAAAAAGAAGCAACATCTTATCCACTAGTACGTGGGGGATTGACCAGTATTGAAGAAGCATTGATGATTGGATTTAGTGATAACTTTCTTCTCGGCGTGAGTCAAGAACAGTTAGCAGAGCTTATTAGTTATGACGAAATGCGGACAATTGGCGACACGAAGACATTATTGATGGGTCCGCGTATGGTTAATGGACATGTCAATCTCTCGCTGGGGGATGGGTTAACTTATGTCCCATTAGGCGAAAAAGTTAGTATAAGGACACCCCCTAGTTTAAAAGAAATTGTTGTCAGTAGTGGCCTATACCAGCATCTATTTGATTATTCTTTCGATGCAAGTAAGAATAATAAAGTGTATGTAGCAACCCCACGTTCAACGCGATTAGAGGGTGATTATATTAAAAAAGAATATGTCACAATTAGCCTCACAGTTGTTGGGGTAATTGAGGATAGTCGATTTATGATTGCCCATGATGCCTATTGGCCGATACTCTTTTTTAAGGATGTTGTGAAGATGGACCCATTTAGTCTGGTACCAACCGGGTTAATTTCCACAGACAATCAACTAATCAAGAACTTTAGTCAGCATCAAGACTTTATTGTCAGCTATCCCTTTGCCACCTTTTCCGCCACGATAGAGCAGACAATTACCCAAATGATGAATATAATCTATATTATCGCGTTCTCTTCATTATTAATGGCCTTTATTGTCGTCTATCTAGTGCTACAAACACTAATTGATGACTTCTATCAACACTTTTCTTTGCTTTATTTATTTGGTATGAGTCGACCAAATATAATCAAAATTGGCATTTACAGTATCTCTTTTGTTGTCATGCTTGCACTGTTAAGTAGTTGGATGACAACCATAGGCGTTGAAGTGATGATTAGTCAACTCATATTTAAAGGGCTGAGTGTATTTCCTGTCT
>DATESM010000102.1:0-5157 GCA_035270805.1 Bacilli bacterium | reverse complement strand
ATTACATACTTTAATTATTTAATAAATGATGAAAAACAATTATTAATCGTTGTTTTTTACATAATTTTCACATGATAAACCTTTATTTATTACATATATAAAGCAGCAAAAAACACTCTTCATTTTAATCGGTAAAAATTGTCACTATAAATAATAAATACCGACTTTAAGCATTTTTTTATTAAATCTCGCTTGAAATGTAAGCGATTTCATACCATAATGAATTTGTACTCGCGAAAACTTTATTCAATATAATTTAGATCTACATAGTTTTCGCCTACATAAGATTCAGTGTTTCATCATATGATAAGGAGGTTATCAAAATGAAAAAGAAAACACTACCTATTATTGCCGCGACCCTTTTCAGCATGACTCTTGCTGCTTGTGGTGGGGCAACAGCGTGGACATGGGACGCCGCTAAAGCAGATGGCGAACTCAACTACGTTCTACTCATCGGTCAAATCGACCACAATGACAGTGCTGCTCGGACAGCAGGTATTCGTGATGCGTTAGGCACAAGAGCTGCAACTCCAACCGCTAATGCAAACGCTGAAAACCCAAGACAAGGCACACTCACACTCGGCGGGGAAAGCTACGACACAATCGAACTCGAACACGCTGAACAAAAAGCACAAGGTGGCGCAACTTGGGATCAAGCAACCGCGACATCAACCGCTGAAGCATGGATTAATAAACATGGTTCAAAAATCGACTTCTTCGTCTCCAATAACGACGGGATGGCCGAAGGGGCAATCGGTGCCTCAAACTGGATCGAAGGCACACCAATCTTTGGTTATGATGCCAACGCTTCAACACTAGAACTTATCGATGAAGGCAAAATCATGGGAACCGTTGACCAAAACGTCCCAGCCCAAATTGGTGGTCTCTACATGCTCGCTAGAAATGCTATCGATGGCGCGACACCAGCCGAAGCCATCACTCAAGGCTTTACAATTGCTAACCCAAATGGTTACGGAAAATTAACATCCGAAGCAACTTGGAACGCCACAAACAAATCAATGCTCGTTAGTAACGTTGCAATCACCAAAGATAATGTCGGTGATCACTTAGGCAAAACAACTGCCCAAAAATTAGAATCAACGATTACAACCGGTACAACTGAAGAAGTTAGCGTTTGGTTAGACATTTATGCCCAAAGCGATACCTTCCTCAATACCAACGTCAAACCATTCATGGAAGCTTATGCTGATGTCTTCAACTTTGATATGACATTCGTCGCCGGTAATGGCGCTGATGAATCTTCAGTCACCAACTTACTCGAAGCCGAATTAGCCAAACCACTAGCGGAAAGACCAGCTGCTTACTTAATTAACATGGTAAGAACCAATGCTGCTGAAATTTATTTGAACATGATTGATACCGCCTATGGCGATAACGACAACCCACCAGTCATCTTCTATAACAGACAAGCAACAACAACCGAAGGCGCCGTCGATGCTGAAGTTATGGCCGACGCACGCTTCGAACACGTCTATTACTTTGGATTTGATGCCATTCAAGGTGGCCAATTACAAGGTGAAATGATTGTTGATTACTTTGCTTCTTTAGAAGCATAATTCAAGATTAGTCATTGATTGGGCGAGGTCTATGTCTTTGGCATAGACCTTGCTTAGTTATGAGGAGTAACCATGAGTGAAGAAAAATATATTCTAAAAATGGAAGGTGTCTCTAAATCCTTCGGTAAAAATAAAGTTCTAAAAGATGTTTCAATGTTTGTTCGACCTGCCACTATTATGGGCCTGATGGGCGAGAATGGCGCGGGCAAATCGACGATGATGAAATGTCTTTTTGGCATCTATTCAATGGATAATGGTGAAATCACACTTGACGGCCAACCGATTAATTTTAGTGGTCCTAAAGACGCACTTGAACATGGGGTCGCCATGGTTCACCAAGAGCTAAACCAATGTTTAGAACGAACCATTGTTGATAATTTGTTCCTCGGACGCTACCCGACTAACTTTGGTATTGTTGATGAAAGAACAATGACAACAAAAGCACAAGAGCTCTTCAAGAGTCTTGATATGTATTTCAATCCGAAAACGCTGATGCGGACAATGTCCGTCTCACAACGACAAATGGTTGAAATCGCAAAAGCCGTGTCTTATGACTCAAAAGTCATTGTCCTTGATGAACCTACCTCCTCTCTTTCAGAGCGCGAGGTCAAAAAACTGTTTAAAATTATTCGTAAACTACGAAAAGAAAAAGGCATTAGTTTTATTTATATTTCACACAAGATGGATGAAATCACCGATATATGTGATGACGTCATGGTTTTAAGAGATGGACAAGTTTCGCTCAGCAAACCCGTTAAAGATACAAATCTGAATGACATCGTTAAAGCCATGGTCGGACGAAGTTTAGAAAACCGCTTCCCCGAACTAACGAATACACCTGGTGAAGTGGTCCTCAAAATTAATAGTTTATCAACAAAGTATGAACCCGTGATGAAAAACATTACCTTTGAAGCTAGACGGGGAGAAATTCTTGGCATCTATGGTCTTGTTGGCTCTGGCCGTAGTGAACTGCTCGAAGCTTTGTTTGGGGCCCGAACCGTCGCCGAATGTGATATTGATTATTTAGGGAAAAAGATATTCTTCAAATCACCAAAAGAAGCGATGAATAATAACTTCGCTTTCATTACTGAAGAGCGCAAAGTCAATGGTATGTTTGCTAAAGGTGATTTACTCTTTAACACGAGTATTACCAATCTTGATAAATATAAAAAGTTCGGCATTATCTCAAATGACCTGATTAATCTTGCGACCAAACGACAAGTCAAAGCGATGAATGTTAAATGCAATAATGTTGATGATCTCATTTCTTCACTATCAGGGGGGAATCAACAAAAGGTGATTGTCGGAAAATGGCTAGAACGTAATCCTGATATCTTTTTAATGGATGAACCAACACGGGGTATTGATATCCTTGCTAAATATCAAATTTATGAATTAATGATTAAACTGGCCAATGAAGGCAAAACGATTATTATGGTTTCCAGTGAAATGCCAGAAATTCTTGGCGTTACTAACCGGATTATCGTCATGTCTAACTACAAAATTGCCGGTGAAATAGCCACAAAAGACGCTGATGAAGAAACACTCTTAAAGATGTGTGCAAAATACTTATAGTGAGGGAGAAATTATATGGTAGGCGAACAAACTAACCGAAATGATCTATTCAAAAGTCCTGAATTTTTAAGCATTATCGAAAAGCTTGAGGCATTTAAGGCGACTTTGAAGGATAAAAAATCACTGAAAAAGCGGCATGACGAGTATCAAACTCTCATCAATGAAGCGCAATTAAAAATTCAAGAAATTGCCAAGATTTACCATGATACTGCTTTTGTCCCAGTCGGCAGTGAAAGTCCGTTTGAGGAAGATGTTTACATTCACTCTTATGACAAGGCCCTTGAGTATTTTAGAGATATGGGTTTATATCGAATCACGCATCTTATTACAGAAAATCGTGATGTTAAAATCAATAAACAAATCGATAGTGACGTTAAAAAAGCCACAATCAAACAAAACAAAGAGGAAATCGTCAAAGCAAAGTTTTCTCGTTATTTTTATAAGCCCATCGTTAAAGAACTCGTCAAACATTCAATTGCTTATTCTGAATTAGTTGGCCGTCAATATTTTAACTTAATTAAATCCGAACAAGCAGTCAAAGTGGCTGAAGCTAAACTCCACTATGATAGTCAAAAAGCTGAACTAATCAGCGAACATCGTGATCATCTTCAAAACATGACCCCTCCTGACTCCAAAGCTAGCAAAGAGGAAAAGGAAAACTATCGGAGCGAAGTCAAAGCGGCGCACACTCTTAATAAAGTCCACTTAAATGAAGCCAAAAATATCAAAAAAGAAAAATTGAATAATGCTAAGAACGATCGCTTTAATGCCTTTATTGAACTCTATGGATTTCAAAATAAAGTCAGAGGCAATCGTTCAAGTATCAAAGAAAAAATAGAATACCGTTACCGTTCTTATCTTTACAACTTTGAGTTAAAGGATTACTTATTACGTAATGCACTCTATTTTATCGTCCTTATTTACTTTGGTGCCACAATCGTCATGTCCGGTGGTTCGCTACTTTCGTGGAATAACGTTGTCGCGATTGCGGGTCAAACGTCAACCAAGCTCTTCTTCTCGCTTGGCGTTGCTGGTCTCATTCTCATTACAGGTACCGACCTATCCATTGGACGGATGACGGGGATGACCGCTATTATGGCCTCAATTGTCATGTCGGGTCAAGTATTTCAAACCAATCAAGGATGGGTTCTTGATTTTACCGGTCTTCCTGATATGGCTAAAGTCGGTGTCGCACTCATTCTTGCCATCATTCTCGCTGTTATTTTCTCTGCAATTGCTGGCTTCTTTACAGCCAAATTCAAAATGCACCCCTTTATTACAACCCTATCAACACAACTATTAATCTTTGGCTTAATGATGATTATGTTCTCGAGTGTCCCTTCATTTAGAATTGATTCAGGACTCAAGAGCATGCTCGCGGGCACAAGAAATTCGAACATTATTATTGCCGCTGTTGTGGCGGTCGCCGTCTTGTGGTTTATTTGGAACAAGACGAAGTTTGGTAAAAATATGTATGCCGTTGGTGGCAATGCTGAGGCTGCAGCCGTTTCAGGTATTAACGTCTTTGCCGTGACGATGGGTATCTTCGTCATGGCCGGTATCTTCTATGGTATCGGTGGTTTCTTTGAAGCCATTCGCGTAGGAACCGCTCAACCTAACACTGGCGCAGGCACTGAACTTGATGCAATCGCTGCCTGTGTTGTCGGTGGTATTTCCTTCTCTGGTGGGATTGGTAAAATTCGTGGGGCCGTGATTGGGACCATCATTTTCACCGGTATTACTTATACGCTCACTTATTTAGGTTATGACCCTAACATTCAATTCATCTTTAAAGGCATCATCATTATGGCCGCTGTTTGTTTAGACTCCCTTAAGTATTTAAGGAAGAAATAGTTTGGATGATTAAAATTGAATTTCTATTCATCATTATCATGTTTGGCTTTATTACAAGCTACCTCGTCGATATTACCTATTTAAAAAAATTACGCAGTGGCGGGAAAACGTTCCCCCGTTGGGAAGTGATTCTCGCTAACATCTTCTTTGG
>DATESM010000101.1:0-4150 GCA_035270805.1 Bacilli bacterium | reverse complement strand
ACTTAAGGTTGGGAGTCCAAACCCGGCTTTAGCATCTTTAAGCCAGAGTGCGGCTGTTTGTGAACCGAAGAAATTAAATCTCAGGTTTTGGAAATCAGCCCCATCATCGGCCTTGACTTGGATCACAAGGTAATCTTTAATTTCTGGATCACGTGCCATCCCAAGGAATAATGAACCATAACCTTGATCACCAGTTAAAGCAGGAATGACCATGCTTTCGCCGTCAAAGGTTACGCCATCAGCGTTTGCATAGTTAGCAAGGAAATTGATTCCGTGTGCTTTAAATGCCTCTGGTGCTTCACCATAAGCAGTATTATAAGGACCACTACCGATGAAGTTGAAGTCATTAACAAGTGAAGCTTCATCAAGGTTTAAACCTGGATAAATTGTTTCAGTTGCTTTGACAATACAATCGGAAGCAAAGAAATTATTGATAAATAGTTCGGTTGTTGACTTGATGGAAAGTCCCGCAAATTCTCCAACTAAACCACTATTTGCAAGATTAACATCAACGTTAGTATAAGTTGCAAGACTGGCAGGTAAGCCATCGCCAGCGCGATCTTGTAAATTCACAAACGCAACATAATCACCGACAAGACCAGCGGCATCAACAAGCGCAACGCTCATTCCGCTTAAATCACCACTCAAACTCACAATCGCGTTTTCTAAATCGATATCGCTACCGTGTTTGAAAGTGTATGTTCCGGTTGTAAGTGTGACGTGCCGTTTGACAATAACGCCATCAATTCCTGACCAATATGCATTAGCAGGAACTTCGTGACCTAGACGATTAAAGTCATCAATCACGGTTGCATCAAGACTAACTTTTCGCAGATCGACAAAACCTGTGTTTGTGCTATCACCAAAAAGACTAAAGCCTAAGACACTAATGCTTGCGGTTCCACCGCCAGCCCCGTATGAGGCACCAGCAAAGGTATTGTTAATCGAAATACTGATTGTCGTCCAGGCACCTTTAGTAACTGCAGTATTAGTAACGCCGTCTTCATTGATTGTTCCCGTCAATGCGACTGGAGCAGTTGACCACGCATCAGTTGTTCCGGTGCCACCACCACGAACGTTAAAGAATAGTTTACTCAGGTCAACTTCGTTATCAATTTTGACTTCAAAAAATAATGTTGCATCTTTCTTTTCAACACCGCTAGCATACTTATACATTGAATTATCTGCTGATGCCGTCGCATGTGAAGTGGATAGATGCGCATAGGAGAATTCGCTATCAACTGCTCCTGTTGCGGATAGTTCCCGTTTGACAGTGTCATGATAAAAACTGTCAATTAGAACGTCTTGTTTGCTGTCAAAACTCCAAGGCGCAGCCTCAGCTCCGACAGCGGCTAGATTGCCTCTACCAACGCCGACCGCTAGGCCGACTAATAATGGTAAGGTTCCTAGCGTCAAAAGTCTTTTCTTTTCCATGTAGGACCTCCTTTTAAGGTTTATTTACTTCCAAAGACATAGACTTCGCTTAACTGTGCCATGTAACCGCCAGCTATGTCATTTGAATAAATAACAATTTTTAAGTAACGCATTGAAACAACGGGGCTAAATTCGACAAGACTCATATTTCCCGTAGTTGGGTTAAATGTATGACTTTGTCTTGCTTTAATTGTCGTAAAGCTTGTCTCATTTGCGTTATAGTCTAGGTTAGAGTTTGAAGCTAGAAGTTCGATTTCTTGATTTCTTGTTGTCCAAGATAGTAAGGCCGGCAAATGTAAGGAAATTGAATTAACGTTATATACGTCTCTCAAATCAATGACAATGTGCGCCGGTAATGTGAGTGATTCATAATAACTAGTGCCATTAGGTTCACCGTCAGTCAAACGCCCAGGATCATAGACATCAGCATAAGTTGTGGAATCGACGATTGGTTTCTTATAACTTAGTGATGGTCCAAACACATACATTGAGGCGAGCTGAACGTGATCAAGACTAAACAATTCGTTTTCGAATCTGAAAATCCGAATTTGTAAGCCTTTAATATCACTAGCATTAAAGGATATATCAATGGCATTGCCTTGGGTTGGGCTAATTGTATAGGCCTTCATGCCGCTGGCGATTGTGTAGTTGACATATTCGCCGCTGCTATTAGCCTTTTTGAAGCGAACTTCAATATTGTATTTATAGGAATACATATTATCTTCGGGTGCGATTAATCTGACCCCACCGGCAAAGACCGGTGCGTCAAAATTAAATTCAATGGCGATAAACTCGTCTTTTTGTCCGGTATATGGTTTTGAAATAAATGTTGTTTGTTCGTTATTATCTAATAAGTTAAGCGCTGGATTTGCAGTTGTATCATAATTCCCGCTTCCATCATCAACCGGCGAAACAAAAGTAAGTCCTGTTCCGTGTGTGACATTAGTGGATGATGCAGTAATAGCGAGTGGCTCGCCTAAGTAAGATAAAGCCCCGGTTCTAAAGGCAAATTCGGGAACAATTACTGCATTTTGCACAGTGGCAGGAACTTGTGTGTAGGTGTTCTTATTAGCGTCTAATTCGCTCAGATCATAAAGATGACTTAAGGCCGCGCCAGTTGTTTCCCCTTTGGATTCAACAATCACGGTATTAACATTGTTGCCTTTAACTAATTTAAGATTTTGTTCGTTTTTAATTTTAACGCCAGCGATTTCAATATCCTTAAAGGTGACATTGCTAATCGTCGCTTTATTACCTTCATATCCGCGTATGCGGGAGACAACGGTATCAGCAATGTTATCAACTTTTACATTTTCAATTAAGATCTTATCAACGTTACCTAAGTTAGGTGAGGTTGACCAGTCACGGCTATATTCGATTGATAAATCAATGAGAAAATCATTTTCACCATCAGTTTGGTTATCACCGAGGTTGAGGGCGTTTTCAACAGTAATATTGCGATATCTAATATCACTTATGTCAGCAACATCAGCATTATGCAGAGAAATTGCAGCTTTGTGAAAATTATAGACGACAGTTATATTGCGGAATTCAACGTTCTTAATATACTCGCCATTGGTTTCAAAACCAACTTCCATTGATTGAGCTAAATCAGTCCATAAAACAACGCCATCAAATAGAATATTTTCACTGACATGTCCATCGTTATTTTTGACGACAAGGCTATCATCCCAACTGCGGACAAAGCCGCTCTTCATAATGACATTACGGCTGCCTTGGAGACTGATGCCGTCGCCATTTGGTCGTGATGTAATAATCTTCACATTATCAATCAAAACATTATCAGAGTTATAAATCGTTGTTGCCCAACCGGCGGGATCAAGAAGGATAATTCCTTCAATTGTGATGTTGGTGCCACTTCTTATTTCAATCGGAACGGTCACATCACTTTGATTGAGGCGCGAATAAATCTCACCACTAATGATGCCGCGTCCCCGAATCGTAATATTGTCTAATAATTCTGTCCTGATTGAGCCATAAACGTATGCTCCGCCACTTAAATATAAAGTTTGGCCGGATTCTAAAGGAATCGAACCTGCATCATATAAACCAGGTCCTAGATAGATCACATCTTTACTTTCAGGATCAGGAACATCGACTTCGAGTGGATTAGCAAAAAGATGAATAACCTTATTACTATTACCATTTATTTCAATTACATAGTTGGAAGGTTGTTCAATTATAAAATTTAGTGTTGTTCCACTAAAAGTTGGCGTAATTTGATAATCAAGTGGCGAAATTTTAGCAGAGGTAATTGTATCCGCGGTTGAAACTTCTATATTTACACGCCCTTCAAAGTCAAAGTAAGCAACGGCGTTTTTTTCAAAATCATTTGTCCAAGCGAATTCACGACGATGATTTACATTAACTTCATAAACAAATAGTTCATGATCATTAACCTTAATCGTGGCGAGGGAACTACTTGTTAAAAGTTGTGGTCCTTCATATGTAACGACTTTAGTCTCCGTGATTTGTTCAAGGATGACAGGTGGTTCGCTACTTATTGGTGGCGTGGAACTACTTGGGTCTCCACATGAAGCAATCACGCTTAAAAGGACTAAGGTGATAATTGGTTTGATCGTGCCAAATTTTTTCATAGTAAACTTCCTTTTCTATATTGTAATTTTTCTAGACAATAAATTTAATGTGGTAAAACTGCAAAAACACTCTAAAATCATGCATTTTAGATGAATTG
>DATESM010000100.1:0-5604 GCA_035270805.1 Bacilli bacterium | reverse complement strand
CCCAAGTTGTTGGACCGTATTGATAAAGTTTATGTCATTGATCATCATCGTCGGACCGATGAGTTTATTGAAAATCCACTCTTCGACTATACAGATACAACGGCCTCATCGACCTGTGAGATGGTGGCGGAAATGATTTATTACGGCAATACGCCTGAATATGTCTTAGAATCTAAGTACGCAACGCTGATGCTATCAGGAATTTATCTGGACACAAATTATTTCCGGAGTAATACGACAGGTGCACGAACATTTTTAGCCAGTATGATTCTTGAAGAATTTGGCGCAGATGTGACTTTAGCTGACGAGTTTTTAAAAGATGAATTCGAAGAATATACGATGATCACGAAAATTATGAATTCAGTCGAAACTATTTCTGTTGGTGTAACCGTGGCTAAGGCCGATCCAAATGATATCGTTGCTATTGCGACATTGGCCAAGGTTGCCAATCAATCGATGCGAATAAAAGGTGTTAACGCCGCATTTGTTATTGGGCAAATTTCACCCAAGGAAGTCAAGATCAGTTCGCGAAGTGATGGGTCAATTAATGTCCAACTTCTCTTAGAGAAAATTGGCGGAGGTGGCCATCAGGCAAGCGCGGCGGCGGTGATAAAAGGCAAGACAATTTCCGAGGTTGAACTATTATTAAAAGAAACCGTTAGTCAGTATCTAAATGATGCGCGGGCAATAAAAAAGAATTAATTGAGGTAGCATATGAAAGTAATTTTGCTAAAAGACGTTAAAAATGTAGGAAAAAAAGACCAAGTAATTGAGGTGAGTGATGGCTATGCATCAAACTTTTTGATACCTCGAAAATTGGCGGTATTTTTCACAAGCAAGAGCAAAGAAGTGTTAGAAAACCAAAAAGAGCAAGTACTATTGACTGAAAAACAAAATACAGAAGCGGCTAAAAAGACAGCAGAGAAGTTTGAAAAAGTCTATTGTGAATTTGTTCTCTCGACCGGTGAAAAAGGTAGAACATTTGGATCGATTTCCGCCAAACAAATTGAAAAGCAATTACAAGACCAATATGGTATCACTGTCGACAAACGTAAGTTTATTAACTTTACACCTATCAACCAACTAGGGACCACGATTGTGAAAATTGAACTATATAAGGGCGTGATTGGTGAGTTAAAAGTCGTCGTTAAAACAAAGGAGTAGATTCATGGCAGTCAACAAAAAGAATATGTATAGCAATGAGCCTTTTAAGTTTAGAGATACGCAGTTAATTGTGCCGCATAACAACGAACTTGAAAAAACGGTTTTAGGTCTCATGATTAATGATGGAGAGGCGTGTAGTTACGGTCTACAAAACTTATCTGAAGCTAGTTTTCCTAATATCGATAACGATAATCGAACAATTTTTCATGCTATCAGCATTCTTTTTGAAAAAAACACGACCATTGATTTTATAACTGTCCTTGAACAACTCGACGCAATGAAAGCCAAGCAATCAGTTGGTGGCTTTGAATATCTTCGTGAGATTACTGATTCCGCCTTTACCTATTCAGCCATGAAAGACTATTGTCAGAAACTGGAAGACTATCGTCTGTTAAGAGAATCTCTAGCGGTACTTGATCAACGTATCTTTGAGTATAAAACAAGTGAAATTCCTGAAATCAGTGATTTTATAGGTCAAATCAATGCAGACATTACAGAAATCGCACAAAAAAGACGGATTGTTGATTTTGAATCGACAAAAGTTCTAGCGGCAAAACTTGAAAATTATATGAAGGACCTATCAAAGTCTTCAACCGGCACATTGACGGGCGTCAATACCGGCTATAGTGATTTAAATAATTTGACCCATGGTTTTCAAAAAGGAGACTATGTGATTGTCGCGGCCCGTCCCGCTGTTGGTAAGACGGCTTTTGCCCTTAATCTAGCCCTAAATATTGCCCTTAAAAATCAAAAGACGGTCGGATTCTTCTCCGTTGAAATGCCTTCACGGCAAATGATGATGAGACTGGTTGCAGCCCAAAGTAATGTTAGTTATAAAGCGGTGCAAACTAATCATCTTAATAAAACCGAACTGATTAGAGTTAAGGATGGCCTTGCTGTATTAAGTTCGATTCCTCTTTACATTGATGAAACCCCGGGAATTAAAATTTCTGATATTGTAATTAAAACAAGAAAGCTCAAACAAGAAAATAATAATCTAGCGGCCATTTTTATTGACTATATCGGTCTTGTGACAACCCACAAGAAAACTGAAAGTCGCCAACTCGAGGTCAGCGAAATTTCACGGACTTTGAAAGAATTAGCGCGTGAACTAGATATTACTGTTGTTGCTTTATCACAACTTTCACGGGAAGTAGAAAAACGTCCGAGTAAACGTCCGTCTTTATCCGATTTACGTGAATCAGGCGGACTTGAGCAAGATGCTGATGTGGTCATGCTGATGTTTAGAGAGGATTACTACCTCGAACAAGGCACACTGAAACCCAAAGATAGTCAGTATGGCTCTTACTATGAAACGCTAAAAGAAAAACCAAACGAACTCTCACCTTCACTCATTGACATTATGATTGCCAAAAACCGTAATGGTGAGGTTGGTGTTTCAACTTTAATCTTCTTTAAGGCGTGTTCAAATTTTTCTGAACCAGACCAACAATTAAAA
Organism: Bacilli bacterium; assembly: GCA_035270805.1. GTDB lineage: Bacteria > Bacillota_I > Bacilli_A > RFN20 > CAG-826 > DATESG01. Next base: position 2,981 of record DATESM010000100.1, on the reverse strand, counting down.
GCAAGTATTCGTCTAATGCAAGATGAGTATAACAATCGTAAAGGGACGCCAGAATAATGCGATATTACATTCTAGCTAGTGGCTCTAAAGGGAATGCCACCGTTTTAGAGTGTAAGCAAGGTAGAATCCTCATTGACTTAGGTTTACCACTAGGGGATTTTTCACGACGGTTGAGTGAATTTAATTTAACAATTGATGATATTGATGCGGTCTTCTATACCCATAGTCATACAGACCATTTTCTTCGTGCTTATAAGCGAATTGAAAAACATAAAATTTATGCGACAAAAGAGACGTTCAACCATCCAGATATCAACTTTATCGAGCCATATGAAACCTATCAAGTCGCAGGGTTTACTATTTTTGTTCTCCCAATTAGTCACGACGCTGAAAACCCAGTCGGTTTTGTCATTGATGATGGCAAAGAATCACTCGTCTATATGACAGACACTGGTTATATTAGCGATCAAAATATAGGGTATATGAAGAATAAAACCTACTATATTATTGAGGCCAATCATAACGAGAGAATGCTGTTACAAACGAGCAGACCCTATGTTTTAATTCAAAGAATTCTTGGCGATAAGGGACACCTTTCGAATGAAGCAAGTGCACATTATGTCGCGGAAATGGTCGGAGAGAACACAAAAGAAATCGTCTTAGCTCACCTAAGTGAGGAGGCAAACACACCCGAAGTTGCGCTTGCGGCATTTCATAAAATTTTGCCACGAAAAGATGTCGACATCAGTCGCATTCAAATCAAGGCAGCCAAACAATACTTGCCTGTTTCAGGAGGGTCTTGTGACGATTAATGTTATTTCTGTTGGCAAAATAAAGGAAGCTTCGCTCCGTAGTTTAATTGGTGAATATGAAAAACGTATCAGCAAATTTTCAAAAGTAATCTCGACTGAACTTAAAGATTTAGCGAGTGAAAATAGCGCAAGCGAGTCCGATAAACTCAATGTCATCAATCAAGAAGGGCAGTTGATTCTTAACAAGATTAGTGAGCGGGATTATGTGATAGCACTAGCCATAGAAGGTGATTCTTTAACAAGTGAACAGTTTTCTGCCCAAATGGATAAAGCCTTTATTAGTGGTGGTTCTAAGATAGTTTTCATCATCGGTGGATCGCTTGGACTTTCCGACGATGTCAAAAATAGAGCGGATAAATTACTCTCTTTTTCAAATTTTACTTTCCCGCATCAACTGATGAAATTAATACTTTTAGAACAAATCTATCGGGCCTTTAAAATTAAGAACAATGAACCCTATCATAAATAAGTGACTACCATCTTTATGCCAAAGTGCTAAAATTAATCTATATCATGGATAAAATTAAATCGATCAAATATGTGAAACTCAAAAGGTAGACATCTTTGCTTTTTTAATTTGGAAAAGGATAAAATGCAAGTTATCATCTGTAAAAACTACGACGAAGTCAGTCAAGAAGCAAGCCGCCTCGTCGTCAATCTTCTAAGGAAAAATCCTAGTGCTATTCTTGGGCTAGCGACGGGCTCTACGCCAATCGGTTTATATCAAAACCTGATAAGGGCCTACAACAACAACGAAATAAGTTTTAAGGACGTCAAAAGCTTTAATTTAGATGAGTATTTAGGTCTTCCACGAACACACGCCGAAAGTTATTATAGCTTTATGCATAGACATCTATTTGATCATATTGATATCAAAGAAGAAAATGTTTATTTGCCAAATAATGATGAGGATACACTTAAAAAAGACATCAATGATTATACCGAAGCGCTGAAAAAGAACGTGCCTGATCTTCAAATTCTTGGCATCGGCGCTAACGGCCATATAGGTTTTAATGAACCAGGCTCCTCCTTTGATAGTGAAACATTCGCTGTAGATTTGACACTCAAAACAAGGCTAGATAATCTTCGTTTCTTTAATCACATTGATGAAGTACCAACGCGAGCCGTTACGATGGGAATAAAAACGATTATGCGTAGTCGGCAAATCGTATTAATGGCAACGGGTGAGGGTAAGGCTGAAGCCGTAATGAAAATGATTAATGGACCAGTGACAGAAACCCTACCAGCATCGATTCTTCAAAAACATAATAATGTCGTCGTCATTCTTGATGAATTAGCCGCGAGCCGATTATAAAGAAGAAAACAATCCCTCGGGATTGTTTTTCTTATAGCGTGAGTAGTGGATCCTATTTTTGTGGTTTAAAACCTGGTGTTTTAATGTTTAAGAAGGTAAAGCGGTTGTTTTTAGCTTCAACATTCATGACGGTGTTGCGAGGACAAATGACGACTGAATGCGGTTTGACCTCATGCCTGTTGGCACCAATGGTAATATAGCCTTCGCCTTCTAGTACAAAAAATGTGACGTCGACTGGTACTTGGTGAGGGGGTATTTTGTCATTGGGGTTAAGAATGAGCTGCTTTATGAGAGCTGATTCTAAGTCGACAAGAACGCGAGATTGGAAACCGCGTATGTTGGTTTCAATGTTGATATTGTCTAGATGTTGGTGAGACATGATATTTCCTCCTATTGAATCTTTTTGAATAGCCTTGAGCCAGACTTAGATATGACGAACTCAAAGACTGCTATTAATATACCATAGAACAGGAAAACAATAAGGAATGTAGCCCACATCGGAAGTTGGAATATGAGCGTGGGGATTAAAAGTAAGGCGGCTGAATTGACGATAACAAAGTTGACACCAACGGAGATTAAGACGTTTTTATTATTTTTAGCAGCTTCAATCTCATTTGTCCAATTAAGCATAGGGAACCGTGCATCAAGTAGAACTGAGGCGTAATTCATGAGTAGGCTAATAAGAGTAGCACCGATGATGTAGGATAAGACGACAAGGATATGAGCGCGGGCGATAATCCCAAGGACAATAATAACTGGAATGATAATTAAGAAATTTACGACAAGACCCAAAAGCATTTTCCCATACAAGATTTCTCGTGGGGATACTGGATAAATTTTGATCAGTTGCGCGT
>DATESM010000099.1:0-11683 GCA_035270805.1 Bacilli bacterium | reverse complement strand
ATATTCAATTTGGCCGCTCACTTAAAAGTGATGAGCGACAAAATGAACGCTTTTTAGAAGATGTATTTGAAGCTTTCATTGGCGCGCTCTATCTTGACTTAGGAATTGATGAGGCTACACGCTTTCTGACACATATCTTCAAAAAAGACATTGAAAACTTTTCCTTTGATCTATTGAGCGATTTTAAAAGTGAACTGCAAGAAGCGGTTCAATCAGAAACTAGAGAAGCGCTACAGTATGTCGTGGTTAAAGAAGAGGGACCAAGTCATGATAAGACCTACACAGTTGAGGTCTATCTAGATAGCATTTGTTTAGGCCATGGGGTTGGAAAAACCAAAAAAGCCGCTGAACAAAGTGCCGCGAAGGCCGCACTCGATAAGAAAGCAGGATAGAGATGGGATTACTGTCGTTTTTAAAAAAGAAATTTAGTCAAAATACCAAGGTCGAAAGCCAGGATAAATATCGGGTTGGCATGGCCAAAAGTCGCGCCAATTTTTCAAGTCGCCTTAAAGCCTTACAAAAAAAATATGATGTTGTTAATGAAGAATATTTTGAAAATTTGCTCCAAATTCTCATTGAAGCGGATGTGGGTGTTAATCTTACTTTTTCTATCATTGAAGCCACACGGAAAGAAGCGGCTGAACTCGGCCTAACTGACCCAGAGGCGATTAATGAATTGCTGGTTGATAAGATGTTTATTGGTTACTTGAAGCAAGGAGAAGATATCATCAATGAAATAACCTTTGTGGCTGGACGACCTACTGTCCTACTTGTTGTTGGGGTTAATGGCGTTGGTAAGACGACTTCGATTGCTAAATTGGCCTCTCGATATAAGGCAGAAGGAAAAAAAGTTTTGCTAGTAGCGGGTGATACTTTTCGGGCCGGTGCGGTTGAACAACTTGGCGTCTGGGCAGAACGTATTGGTGTCCCGATTGTTAAAGGAGATATGCAAGAAGACCCTGCCAGTGTGGCGTTTAAGGGCATGCAGTATGCCAAACAAATACAAGCGGATCTAGTCATTGTTGATACGGCTGGCCGTTTACAAACAAAATCAAATTTAATGGCGGAACTCGCCAAGATTCGGCGCGTCATTGCCAAAGAAATTGATGATGCACCCGATGAAGTATTTCTCATCATCGATGCAACCACAGGACAAAATGGCGTTTTACAAGCCAAAGCTTTTGCGGAAGCGACTGGACTAACGGGTGTGGTGATTACGAAAATGGATGGCACAAGCAAGGGTGGAATTATTCTGGCCATTCGCGATGAAATTGGTGTGCCTGTACGTTTTATTGGCCTTGGTGAAAAGCTTGATGATATGACTGAATTTGATTTAGAAAAATACCTGTATGGGTTATGTTTAGGAGATGAATAATGATAGGATTTAGTATTTACTCACTGTTGATTACACTCGCCGTATTTTTAGGCGTACGTTTTTTCTTTCTCTCGATTTTGCCACCTTGGGCTAATCCTGTGGCGGCGACACTGCTCATTTTGATTGTGTCTGTATTTATCGTTAACTTTATTTTTGCTTTTAGAGCTTTTAAAAACCATCCCAATGGTCGCCTTCACAATCCAGATTTTCATCGTTTTTTCTTTCGTAATTTACTCATCAATCTTGTTTTTATTTTGTTATTAAATATCAATATTTTCTTTTAGGTATGATGATGGAAGAAATTAATAAATTTATTTACATCAATGAGTTATTCGCTCTTTATGGTGCGCTTTTAACTGATAAGCAACAAGAGATGATGCGCCTTTACTATCAATTTGATTTTTCCTTGCAAGAAATTAGCGAGAATTTAAACATCAGTCGGGCGGCGGTGTCGGATACAATTAAAAAAGCTGGCGCTCATTTGGAAAAATATGAACAAGTTCTAGGTTTAAAGGCGAAAAAAGCCGCGACGAGTGAACTGATTGATAAGTTGGAAATGAGTCATGTTAGCGATGAACAAAAGCAACTTCTCAACCAACTCAAAAAGGAGATTTAAGCAGATGGCATTTGAATCATTAACGGATCGTTTTAGTGGCATTATTAAAAAACTAAAAGGTCAATCACGTTTAACAGAAAAAAATATGGAAGAGATGCTACAAGAAGTGCGGGTCGCGCTTTTTGAAGCTGACGTCAATTATAAAGTTGTTAAGAAGTTTGTTGACAACATTAAACTAAAAGCGACAGGTGAGAAGGTCTTTAATGAGTTAAATCCTTCACAAATGGTCGTTAAAATTGTCCATGATGAACTCAAAGACTTATTAGGTAGCGATGACAGTGAATTACATTTAGCAAAAAACCGACCAACCGTGATGATGCTAGTCGGTTTACAAGGTACTGGTAAGACAACGAGTGCTGGTAAGCTAGCCTATCTATTAAAAAATAAACTCAAAAAGAAAGTTCTGCTCGCCGCTGGTGATATCTATCGACCCGCAGCGATTGATCAACTAGTGCAGATTGCTGATCAAGTTGGTGTTGACATTGTTAATCTTGGTAACAAGGTTAATCCGGTTGAAATTGCTAAAATCGCCCGCAAAAAGGCCTTTGATGACCATTATGATGTGCTCATTATTGATACAGCGGGGCGCTTAACAATTGATGAACCACTGATGGATGAACTCAATCATATCAAGGCAGCCGTTGAACCTGATGAAGTCCTCTTACTTGTTGATGCAATGAGTGGACAGGATGCGGTTAATACCGCCCTTAGTTTTGATGCAAAGTTAAGTCTGACAGGGGCTATTATGTCTAAACTCGATAGTGACGCTCGTGGTGGGGCCGCGCTTTCAATCCGTCACCTCACTGGCGTTCCGATTAAGTTTGCCGGTGTTGGAGAAAAGCTCGATCAACTTGAACAGTTCCATCCGGACCGGATGGCGGACCGCATTCTTGGCATGGGTGATATTGTCACACTCGTTGAGCAAGTCCAAGGAAAGATTGACGAAAAAGAAGCTAAAGACGCCGCCAAGAAGATGATGGAAGGTCATTTTGATCTCGATGACATGCTTGCCCAACTCAAACAAGTCCAAAAACTAGGGTCGCTAGGGGGATTACTAAAACTGATTCCTGGTATGCCTAAAATTGATGCAAGTCAACTTGGCGCAGCGGAAAAAGAGATGAAAAATCTTGAAGTTATCATTAATTCAATGACAAAAGAAGAGCGACAAAACCCTGATGTTCTCAAACACTCACGTAAGCAAAGAATAGCTAAGGGTTCTGGTAAAACTGCCGCGGATATCAATCGGGTCATCAAAAAGTACGAGCAAATGAAAGAGATGATGAAAAAAATGAAGGGGATGAAAAATGGTGGATTCCCACCCGGTGGCATGCCGCCCGGATTCCCAGGTATGTAGATAAAAAAACAATCAGTTTAATCGCTGATTGTTTTATTTTTTGTCGGTGAATTTTTTGCTCTTTATAATGACGTCACTCTCCCATTTACCAACGGTCCCTGACAGGGCTTCTTTTAAGAGTTTATCATCGCCGGCATCTTTAAGGACAAGCGGATAGAGGTCTGGGCGTAAAGAGTAGGTGAGGTAAAGTGATTGTTTACGGCGCCACTTTTCAATAGCCCTGTGATTGCCACTATAGAGAATGAGAGGGACAGTTTGCCCCTTGAAGTCATAAGGTTCGGTATATTGTGGGTATTCAAGCAAACTATTATGGGTGAATGATTCTTCGTTGAGAGAGTCGATACTGATGACACCATCGAGTAAACGAATAACGGCGTCGCTGATTGCCATCGCTGGGATTTCTCCACCAGTGAGAATAAAGTCACCCATGCTGATTAGTTCATCAACATATTGATTAACACGCTCGTCAATCCCCTCATAATGGCCACAAACGAGAATGAGATGATCTTTGCGAGCCAGACTAAAGGCCTTGTTTTGATTGAATGTTTTTCCCCGAGGTGAAAATAAGATTTTATAGCCAGGAGCAAGACTTTCAAGGGCGGAAACAACAGGTTGAGCCTGCATAACTAGACCAGCCCCACCACCAATTGGCGGGGTATCAACACGACCATATTTATTTTCAGTGAAGTCGCGAATATTCAACAGTTCGACTTCAACGATGTTTTTTCCTAAGGCACGTTTAATAATTGAGGTTTCTAAAAAGCCAGTAAACATTTCAGGAAAAAGGGTTAAAATTGTAATCTTCATAGCATCCCTTCGATGACATTGATGGTGATTTTTTTGGCATCTAAATCAGTTTCTACGACGAAGAAGGGCACGATAGGAACAAGCACATCAGCTTTATCTACCCGTTTGATTCGGAGTGTTTTTTGTGGGGTGTATGTCATGACTTCACTGACTTGACCAATTAGGTCCCCGCTAGTTGTCACGACATCAAGGCCGATCAGTTCTTGATCGAAAACATAGCCTTTAGGGAGTTTAGCATCACTTTTCTTGATGACAATGTCAAAGCGCATATATTTTTCTGCTTCATCAATTGAATTGATTTCTTTGAATTTGATGTTCAGGACGTTTTTAATATAGGTGACGGTAGAAATGGTCACTAAAGCCTTGACCTCATTGCGCTCAGAAAGCATGACTTTTGCCCCTTTAAAAAAGCGATCATCTACAAAGTCCGTTGTTGGAAAGATTTTGACTTCACCTTGAAGTCCACGCGTGGCAATAATTGCCCCGATTTTGATTAATTCATTATTCATGTTCATAGTATATCAAAAAAAGATGAGGACTTATTCCCCATCTTCCTCTTTTTCTTCGCCTAATCCCTCGAGTTTGAGGAACACGTGGATGTTATCTTGCTTACCGGCAATGGAGAGGGTTTCTCTTAGCGCAGTGGCAATGGTTCCCTTTCGTCCAATGAGAACAGCAATATCATTTTTAGCGGCAAACACGTTGACGGTGACACTTTTGCCATCATCATTTGGTGTTTCTCTAATCATGAGTGCAGTCTTATCAGTAACTAAAGGTTCAACAAGTGTCCGGACGATACTTTCATATCTTGTCATGACTACTTGACCTCTTTTTTAGCTTTGAGTTTTAGGTTGTGGAATTCTTCCATCACGCCATGAGCGCTGAAAATCGCACGAACTGTATCACTAACTTGTGCGCCTTGAGCAAGCCACTTGAGTGCGAGTTCACGGTCTAAAGTTGCTTCTTTAATGGATTTTCTTGGATCATATTGACCAAGTTGTTCGATAAAGCGACCATCGCGTGGAAAGCGGCTGTCACTAGCAACGATTCTGTAGTGTGGTTCGTGGGTACGACCAACTCTAGTTAAACGTAATTTTACTGCCATAATAATTACCTCCTTATTAATGTCTAAGTTAGTTTAGTATGTGTAAAGATGTCTGTCAAGTATTTTTACTTTACAGCATAAATAAATATTTGCTTGCTACTCTAAAGAGTAATGAGTAAAATATATGAAGTTATTGAGGTATCATATGAAAAAATTTATTGATCGTTATTTTAAAATCTCCGAGCGTGGCTCGCGCATAAGAACAGAAGTGTTAGGTGGACTGATTGCGTTTTTAGCGATGGTCTATATCTTACCGACAAATGCTTCAATTTTAAGTGGCATTGGGATGAACGCTAGTGGTGTGTTTGTTGCGACGGCACTCATTTCGGCTTCAACGACAATTATGATGGGATTAATTGGCAATATTCCCCTCGTCCTCGCCACCGGTCTTGGTGTCAATGGCTATTTAGCCTATACCGTTTTTCAAACGACTGGCTCGTGGCAAAAAGCGTTAATTGTTCTCTTTATAGTTGGCATTATCTTATTGATTTTTGCAATTACGCCTTTGAGAAAAAAACTTGTTAGAGCACTACCAAAAGAAACAAAGTTAATGATTAGTGCAGGTTTAGGGGCCTTTATTCTATATGCTTCATTAAGTGGAAGTGGCATTATTGTGCCAGGTACACAAACATTATTGACGATGGGAAATCTCAAGGATCCGGGTGTGTTATTAGCGCTCTTTGGTATGATAACGATGCTCGTATTAACCTTTATCCCTAACCGTAAGCTCAATCAACTCGCCATTCCCATTGCGCTGGCTGTCACTGCGGGGGTTGGTCTAATCGTCAATTATGGATTCTTCAATGGTGTTCAGGCCGGTCTACCCGCCTACAATAACGCGAATTGGGGTGGGGCCGGGCTTGATAATGTGGCTTTCAAAATTTTTAATGCGAGTGACTGGCAGGATGTTTTGACAAATCCTAAAATCTATGGGGCGATATTCTCGCTTCTGCTTGTGCAATTTTTCGAAGTAAACTCGGCTATCATTCCGCTGGCAGCGCAAGTCAACCTTGTTGATAAGGATGGGAACGTTGTCAATGAACGGCGTGTCTATATGGCTGATGCTATTAATGGTGTTATCGCTGCTCCCTTAGGAACAAGCTCAACCACTACATTTTTAGAAAGTGGTGCGGGTATTGGGGTTGGCGCACGGACGGGTCTGATGTCTGTGGTGGCCGGACTTATGTTATTATTGAGTGCTTTTATCTTTCCTATTTTCTCAGTTTTCACTGCTAGCAGCGTGACCTCACTTGCAATATTTGGAATTGGAACTGCTATTTTAGTTGATAGTTTTAAGAAAGTTGACTGGGACAACAAAGCCTTTGCATTCGCGACTATTTTCACTGTGTTTTTCAACATTTTGACGAACTCAGTCAGCGATGGCATCGGCGTTGGTCTCATTCTATATGTCATTATGATGGTTGCGAGTAAGAAAGGGAAACAACTCTCGGTTGTAACCTATATTTTAGCGGCCTTATTTGTGGTCTATTTCATTATTAATCGTGTACTGAGTTTTTAACCCTACTATAGTAGCGGGGTAAAATTTATCCCTTTACAACATGTGTTGGGTTTGCTAATATATCTTAGCGTTAGAAAACGCCGTTGATGGTCCAATGCCGTTTGAGTAAGAACATCAAAAGAAAAATCATTTGAAAAGGAGCGAAAATCATGAACAAGAATTTAGTGACTGAAATTAACGCTTCTCAACTTCGGAATGACTTACCAGTCTTCACCAGCGGTGACACCATTAAAATCATGGTCCAAATCGTTGAAGGTGGTAAGAAACGTCTTCAAGCATTTGAAGGTGTCGTCATTGCCGTGCAAGGTGCAGGGGTCAACAGAACCTTCACCATTCGGAAACGTTCAGGCGGTATCGGTGTAGAAAGAGTATTCTTCCTCCATTCACCAGTCCTCGACTCAATTGAAGTTGTGAAACGCGGTAAAGTTCGTCGCAAGAAAATTTACTACCTTCGTGAAAGAAGCGGTAAATCTGCACGGATTAAAGAAGCAAACTAAAAAGCTGGCCTTGGTAATAACCAAGGCTTTCTTTTTGCCTTTCTTTAATTATGAATAATAAAGTTGTATAATGATTTAGATTTATGAAAGAAACAGCATTACAGAAAAAAGAGCTACCCCCTCGCGTTGATAGAAAAGAAGTACTCTATGAGAAGAGTAACAAATTTTTTAATGCACTTGTGGCGGTTATTTTGACGATTATTATCCTGTTTGCAACTTCTTATATTGTTGTTTTTTCTTTTTATTCCCGTGTTTATATTGATGGGGCATCAATGTATCCAACCCTCAATAATTTCACGAACAGCCAATACCGTGAATTCGGATTAATGAACACACATAAAAGTCACTTCAAAAGGGGTGACATTATCGTCTTTGATCGTTCAAATGATGGCAGTGGCGATTATTTGGTGAAACGTGTCATTGGTTTACCAAATGAAACAATTAAGATTACAGATGGCGGTGGAGCAGCCTTAGCGGATTACATTGATATCTCCTACGATGGTAGCACCTTTAGATTAGATGAAAGCTATCTAACTGACGTAGCCAAAACTTCGACCTATGCGGGGGCTTTTGCGACATATTCTCCACTGACTCTAAGTGAAAATCAATACTTTTTAATGGGTGACAACCGCGCTAATTCGCAAGATTCCCGGATGATTGGTCCGATTGATAAAACACAAATTACAGGCAAATTGCTTGTGTTATATGGCTATGCTGAGAATGTTTTAACTGAAACTGATGGCAATGGACAGGTGATGAATACACTCGTAAACAAACATTATTACTCACTTTGGGAGATGCGGTTTTTCTTATGAGTGAACAAAACATTCACTGGTTTCCTGGTCATATGCAAAAGGCCTTACGAGATATTGAAAATAAGTTAAAAGTGATTGATGTCGTTGTTGAACTAGCGGATAGTCGGGCCCCGCTTTATTCTACACGTAACCCCATTCTGGCCGAGAAAAGTAAGAACAAACAAAAGTTATTAGTTTTGACAAAACTTGATTTGGCCGACGAAAATCGTGTCAAACAAGCAGTTGAAGAGTTAAAAACGATTTACGATTATGTCCTAGCGGGTAATTTAAATGACCGTGGTTTTATTCGCCAAATCAAAGCCGCTGTTAAAATGCTTGGCGAACCTGTTCATAAAAAGCAAGCCGCTAAGTTGATGAAACCACAGGCACTTAAAGTGATGATTTTAGGTATTCCTAATGTTGGTAAGTCAACACTAATTAATAAACTAGCCAATCGCAAAGCGGCCGGGGTTGAAAATCGACCAGGTTTAACTAGAGCACAACAGTTCATTAAAGTTGATCAAGATTTTATTCTCATCGATACACCAGGGGTCCTTCCGCCAAACTATGAAAATAAAACGGCTGTCATTAACCTTGCACTTTTGGGCTCAATTCGTCAAGAAATCCTCCCACTTCATGATATGGCTCTATTTTTGGCCGACTATTTAATTGCTCATTACCCACAATTATTAAAGGCGCGATATGATTTAAGTGATGAAGCTTTATCTTCGCCTGAAGCGATGTACTTACAAATTGCCATTAGGCGTGGCCTGCTCGATAGTGGGCAAGTCAATACGGATAAGGCTGAAACGCTCTTATTGAATGAATTTAAGAATGGTGTTCTCGGCCGTGTGTCGCTTGGAGAACCCCATGACAAATAATATAGATCAAGAATATCGCCATCAAGGTTTTATTTACATTGCGGGAACTGATGAAGCTGGCCGTGGCCCCTTAGCAGGACCACTTGTAGCCGCGGCAGTTTTATTTCCACCCAAATATCAAAATGATGCGATCGATGACAGTAAAAAGTTAACTGAGAAACAACGTTTAGCGCTGTTTGAGACAATCAAACAGGATGCGATTAGTTTTGCGATTACAGTCATTGAAGCAGAAGAAGTTGATGAGTTAAATGTTTATCAAGCAAGTAAGCGGGCGATGGAGTTGTCCTTAGCACAACTAACACACCCACTTGATCTGATTTTGACGGATGCGATGCCTCTAAGTTTTCATGGGATTGGCGTTGTTCCTCTCATTAAAGGAGACTCACGCTCGCTTGCAATTGCAGCCGCTTCGATTCTTGCCAAAGTCACGCGCGATAAAATCATGGATGAGATAGATGGTATGTATCCGCAGTATGGTTTTAAAGACCACAAGGGCTATGGCACAAAAAAACATTTAGATAATCTCAAGCGCTTTGGTCCAATTAAAGGGATTCATCGCTATACATTTAAACCTGTTGCCGATGTCTTCAATGAACAATTAACACTCTTCTAAACTTGTGCGGAAAAAGTGATTGACTCCTTATTTATAGGTAAGGAGTTTTTTATATGTTTACTGCCCGTGAAGTTTTACTTTATTTTGCCCTTAAGTTTGAGGGTGACTACGATGCCATTTTGAATGCGATCAAAAATAAGGTTGCCATTGATGAGAGCGACTATCAGTTTTTGATAACGAGTTTTAAAGGACAATATATGACGATTGTCGACATGGATTATCCTGATGAATTTAAGAAAATCTATCGGCCACCCCTTGTCATCTTTTATAAAGGTGATCAAGGCCTACTTAGCAATCTTGCTAAAGCCATTGTCGTCATTGGGACAAGAAACCCTAGTCAGTATGGTTTGAAGATGGCTACGATTTTATCGACCGAACTTGCCAAAGAAAAATTTATCATCGTCAGTGGGATGGCAAAAGGAATTGATGCAGTCGCCCATGAATGCGCCCTGCGTCAAAAAGGAAAGACAATTGCCGTTTTAGGTAGTGGAATCGATAATCCCTATCCACGTGAAAACAAGGACCTTTATCAACGTCTAGTTGCAGAAGGTCTTGTAATCAGTGAATATCCTGGTCTAACTCGGCCCAACAAAAACAACTTTCCAGAGCGCAATCGTCTAGTGGCTAGTTTAGGGCGGGCAGTCTTGGTCATTGAGGCAAGAACGCGCTCTGGAACACTCATTACAGTTGGGGCAAGTCTAGCGAGTGGCGGAGACATTTATTGCGTGCCAAGCCTTGCTGATAGTGATTCGGGGACGAATCGCCTGATTAAAGATGGGGCCTATCTTGTCGAAACAATAGAGGACATTAAAAATCTGTGGCGCAATTAATAATTTTGTAAAAATTCTTTTATTTATTATAAATAAAGAGAGAAACTTAAATTTAAATTGATTGACAACCACCTCCTTTAACCTTATATTCTTCTATAGCAAAGGAGCAATTATGAAATTAGTTATTGTTGAGTCACCCGCTAAACGTACAACGATTGAACGATACTTAGGTCAAGATTATCAAGTTCTAGCCTCCCTTGGTCACGTTCGTGACTTGGCTACACGAGGTAAAGATGGATTTGGAATCGATGTTGAAAACGGTTTTGCTCCAACTTATATTATTGATTCAAAAAAGAAGAAGACAGTTGATGAATTAAAGAAAATGGCTAAGAAGGCCGATGAAGTAATTCTCGCAACTGACCCGGACCGCGAGGGTGAGGCAATTGCCTGGCACCTAGCGGACCTTTTAAAACTTGATATTGCGACGACTAAACGGCTCGAATTTCACGAAATTACACGTGATGCACTTAGTACGGCGATTAATAATCCACGGACGATTGATATGGAACTTGTGTCCTCACAAGAAACCAGAAGAATGCTTGATCGGATTATCGGCTTTAAGCTCAGTAAACTCTTAATGCGTAAAATTAAAAGTGACTCTGCTGGTCGTGTTCAATCCGCTGTACTCAAATTGATTGTTGATCACGAAAAAGAAATACAAGCCTTTATTCCTGAAGAATACTGGAATTTGGCTCTTGTTATTATTCAAGATGGTCAAGATATTGAGGTTAAATTTGCCAAGAATTATAATGGTGAGTCAACACTCAAAAGTGGCGATGCTGTTGAAGAAGTTGTGACAAACTTAGGAATGTATCTTGATGTTGTTGATGTCAAAACATACACACGTGAAAAAGAACCTAAGATGCCTTTTACCACCTCAACCCTGCAACAAGAAGCCTATAATCGTTTTGGCATGAAAACCAAACGGATAATGGAAGTCGCGGGTAAACTTTATGAAGGTCTAGAAATTGATGGCGAACGTACGGGTCTGATTACCTATATGCGTACTGACTCAACCCGGTTGAGTGATACATTTGTGGGAAAGGCCTCTAACTTTATAATTAATCAGTTTGGCGAAAATTATCTTCGTAGCGCGAAATTAAAACGTAAATTAAAAGCGACCGAGCAAATTCAAGACGCACATGAGGCAATTCGTCCAACCGACTTGAAAAAGACGCCAGAAACGCTCAAAGCTCATTTAACTAAAGAACAATACAATATTTATCGCCTTATCTATGCACGGGCTTTGGCTAGTTTGATGCCCGCCAGCAAGGATGAGGTAAATACAGTGC
>DATESM010000098.1:0-4263 GCA_035270805.1 Bacilli bacterium | reverse complement strand
CAATATGTCAACAGTATTATGATGTCTTTCCTCATGTTAAGTTTTGTCTTCATTATGTTTCCCCGCAGCGCCGCAAGTGCTAAGCGGATTGCAGCAGTCCTTGAATTAACTCCCGAAATCACCAATGCCGAAGAGACAATCGAAGCAAGTCAAATGACAGATATAGGAACAGTTGAATTCAAAGATGTACTCTTTACTTTTAGTGATAATGAGCATCCAACACTCTGTCATATTAGTTTTAAAACAAAACCCGGTCAAGTGACCGCGATTATCGGTTCAACAGGATCTGGTAAAAGTAGTGTCATCAATTTGATTCCGCGCTTTTTTGACGCAACAGAAGGACAAGTTCTTGTTAATGATGTTGATGTAAAAAAATATAAACTTCATGATTTAAGAACTAAAATCGGTTTTGTGCCACAACAATCCGTTCTTTTTAGTGGTACAATCCGTGACAACCTTCGTTTTGGTCGCCAAGATGCCACTGATGAAGAAATGATTGAAGCACTTAAAGTCGCCCAGGCTTGGGGATTTGTTGAGGATAAAGATGGTCTAGACACTCAAGTTTCACAGGGAGGCAAAAACTTCTCTGGTGGACAAAAGCAAAGACTTTCCATTGCCCGTGCACTCGTTAGAAAACCTAACGTTTATGTCTTTGATGATTCTTTTAGCGCCCTCGATTTTAAAACTGATATCAAATTAAGAACCGCCCTTTCGAGCTATGCCAGTGATGCCAGTGTCATTATCGTCGCTCAACGCGTTAGTTCTATCATTAATGCCGATCAAATTGTCGTCCTTGACGAAGGTAAAATGGTTGGTGTTGGTCGCCACAACGACCTATTATTAAGTTGCCAAGTCTATCAAGAAATTGTTAAATCACAAATGGATAAAGACGAAATAGAAAAGACACTTCGGATTGAAAAAGAAGTTATTTCAGTCGAAGGAGGTGAGTAAAATGCCACCAGGAATGCACATGAGTCGTGGTCGTCAAGCTCGGCCAAGAAACATCAAACAATCTTTTAAGAATTTAGCGCGGGAGTTTGCTCCTTATAAAATTAAATTGATTTTTATCTCGATTATTATCGTCATTGGCTCAATTCTTCAAGTCTTAGTGCCTGTGTTTATTCAACCTGTACTGAGCATTGCAAATCTCCAATCCTATATCGTTTCATCAAGTCCTTTAGCCCTAAATTGGACTGAAATTGCTATGGATTTTGGCATAATCCTCGGTTTTTATCTAACTTCGGCCATTCTAAATATGTTTGCGCTTTTGATGTTAGTTGGAATAGCAAACAACTATGGTTATGCCCTTCGCAACAAAATCAAACGTAAACTTGACCGTCTGCCTCTAAGTTATTTTGACACACACTCGTATGGAGAAATTCTCTCAAGGGGGACGAATGACGTTGATGCCATTACTCAATCTCTTAATCAAATTGTTTATCAAACACTCCACTCCTTATTCCTCTTTATTGGCGTTCTCGTCGCCATGTTTATCATCAGTTGGCAGCTCGCGCTTGTCACACTAGCTACCCTGCCTTTATCAGTATTAATTACGTTAACTATTGCCAAAATGTCACAAAAACAGTTTGTCAAATTCCAAGTCAAAACAGGAGAGCTCGAAGGAATCGTTGAAGAAAACTTTTCTGGGCTCAACATCGTTCAACTCTATAATCAACAACAAAATCAAATCGACAAATTTGAAGCTGTTAACGACGAAATGACCAGGGCAAACTGGGTTTCACAATTACTCAGTGCCTTTATCTTCCCATCAATCCGTTTTGTCAACAACCTTGGCTTCGTCGGTGTTAGTGTCGTTGGTGGTCTTCTCAATGACTTAGGCTCAATTGGCGCCTTCCTGCTTTTCCTCAATATGTTCACTCTTCCTTTCCAACAACTTGGTCAAATTAGTGGTGTCATTCAAACAACACTCGCAGGCGCGGAAAGAATTTTTGATCTGCTTAACGCTAAAGAGGAAGTAGAAAACGTGCCAAATGCACTTGATGATGAAAGTCATATTAGAGGTGAATATCACTTCAAGAATGTGTCGTTTAGCTATACGCCTGATAAACCTCTGATTGAAAACATGAATCTCGATATTAAACAAGGCGATATTGTCGCGATTGTTGGACCAACCGGTGCTGGTAAGACCACACTTGTTAATCTCGTCATGCGATTCTATGAAATTAATGATGGGGCGATAACACTTGATAATCACGATATCCGCGATTACAAACGTGAAACACTACGTGGCAGTGTTGGGATGGTTCTCCAGGATACATGGATTTTCAAGGGTTCTGTCAGAGCCAATATCCGCTACGGACGCAGTGACGCGACTGAAGAGGAACTTATTGCCGCAGCAAAAGCCGCAAAAGTTCATCATTTCATTACAACCCTACCAGATGGGTATGATTTCATCTTAAATGAAGATGGGACCAATATTTCCCAAGGTCAACGACAATTGATTACTATTGCCCGTGCAATCATCTCCAATCCACGAATTCTCATTCTTGATGAAGCAACAAGTAGTGTTGATACACGAACTGAATTTGCCATTCAAACCGTGATGGAAGAAATTATGAAAAACCGGACAACATTTATTATTGCGCACCGTTTATCAACAATTAAAAACGCCAAGAAGATTATCGTCATGAACCAAGGATCGATTATCGAAACAGGTACACACCAAGAACTGCTTGACGCAAAAGGCTTTTATGCTGAACTCTATAACGCCCAATTCTTAGGGGCGAGTGAAAACACTGCTAGTAATCAAAGCGCTAGTTAAACTTCTTAATGCTCTTATAAACTTTTCCAAGTCGTGGGTAAATCTTGCGATATACCTTTTTGTATAAATAAGCGTATTTTGCGTGGTTTTCCATGTTAGGAATGAACTGTTTTGTTGGGTGGACCATGGCTTCAATTGCCTCGTGATGTGTTTTAAAAACACCACTGGCAAGAAAAACAGCGATGGCTGTTCCTAAAGAAGCAGTCTCATAGGTCTGAATCCGTTCAACCGGTATGCCGAATATATCCGCGGTAATTTGGCAAATGGCATCACTTTGTGAACCGCCGCCCGAAACGCGGATTTTTTCTATTTTTTGATGTTGTTTAGCTTCAATCCCCTTCATCCCTTCTAAAAGGGCAAAGGCAATTCCTTCAATAATTGCACGGTAGACATGGTGACGCGTATGATAGTCACTAAACCCAACAATCGCTCCCTTGGCTAATGGGCGTTTTAAACCAGGCCCCCAATAGGGTTGCAACACTAAACCTTCACTGCCGGCTGGAATTTCCATCATCTTTTTATTCAATAGTTCTTCGGTTGCCATTTCTATGATGTTGGCTTCTAGTGTTTCGTTGTTACCAAATTCTTTAATAAACCAAGAGACCATCCAATAGCCACGATAGACCTGGACCTCCATTTGATAAAGATCACTAATAGGCGCGGGATAGGCAGGAAGAAAGGTTTCTGGTTCTATATATTTGGTATTTGATATTTCAATCGAGGATGCTGTCCCATAGGAGATTGAGGCCATCCGACTGGTAACACAACCTGTCCCAATCGTTTCTGACCCCTTATCAGTGCCAGATGCATAGAGGATTAACCCCGAGGGAATGCCTGTTTCTTGACTAACCTTCTCACTAATTGTGCCAAGGATTTCACCTGGTTGGACGGTGTCACAAAGCATTGAACGAGGAATATCAAAAATATTCTTGAGTGCGTGATTTGTGTGCCATCTCCGTTTTCTAAAATTAACAGGAAAGTGACCGGTTTGATTAGCAACACTGTCGATTAATTTGCCGGTGGCTTTATACATGATATAGGTAGAAATATTGATGTAATATCTCGTTTTTGCCCAAATTTCTGGTTCGTTTTCTTGAATCCAAATGGCTGGTGTCCTTTTGCGGTTAAGAATAATTGTTTCCGTCATTCCCGTGATAGCAAAGGCTAATTTTTTAATGATTGAGACATCTTTTTTTAATGCGGCTTGTCGTTGATCAAGCCAAAGAATCATCGGTCTCAATGGTTGATAATTTTCATCTAAGAGAATGGCACTATCTCTAAAGGTCGTAATCCCTAAAGCAGAAACATCTTTTAATAAGTCAGGGTACTTAGTAGAAAGAGCCCTTGTCGCAATTTTCATTTTCTCCCAATAAAATTCTGGATCTTGTTCCGCGTAACCAGGACGAGGAGAAAAATAGGGTTTTTCATAAGGAACCTTTTCCATGGCTTTTGTTTCGCCTTTATCGTTAATAATCAAGGCC
>DATESM010000097.1:0-5497 GCA_035270805.1 Bacilli bacterium | reverse complement strand
TGTAATAACTATCAGTATTTTCATCATATGCCCAAGCTGAGTCGGCAAAAAAACCACGCCAATTGTTAGGAGGAAGACGTTTGCCCTCCTGATTAACTTTGCCTTTTTTCCAAATATAAAAATCCCGTTTTGGATTATTCTCACTGCGCCGTGACTCGATAAACCACGGATGTTCATCACTTGTATGATTGAGGACGAAATCAAAGATGATACGCATACCCCGGCGGTGAGCCTCGTCGAGTAAGAGCTTCATATCACTTGTTTTCCCAAACACAGGATCAACAGTATAGTAATCGCTGACATCATAACCATTATCATCGCGTGGCGACTTAAAAAATGGGCAGATCCAAAGCAGTTCTACACCCAAATCTTGTAGATAGTCTAATTTCGCGATAATCCCTGGTAAGTCACCAATTCCATCACCATTGCTGTCGTAGAAAGATGCTGGATAAATCTCATATCCTACGGCTTTTTGCCACCACTTAAACTCTTTAATCATAAATGACTTCCCCTTTAATGGCCGCATGAATAAATCGGTACATTTCTTCACTTGTTACTTTTGGAGAAAAAGGAGGGAGGTTGTCGATGTCAAAATAGCCGACATCTTCAATTTCGTGGTCATGATCTACAAGTGGTTCAAGCACACGAGCTTGAAAAAGAATGACATAAGAGGGCGTCTCATGTTTTTTTAAATATGGTATACGATTTGTCACGCCAACGAGGCGGATGATTTCAACTTTAGCACCAGCTTCTTCTTCACACTCTCTGATAGCGGATTCTTTTGGACTGTCGTAGAGATCGCACCACCCACCTGGAAGCGAATAACCATGGTCGCTTTTTTCTTTTACAAGTAAAACTTGATTATGTTGATTGAATATGACGGTCCGAACACTAACATTAGGTGTAGGGTAAACATCGCGAACAAAATAATTAGGTCGCTCAAATTTTGTCTCAATGAAATCCTCAAGCATCGCCATCGATAAGGCTTCAACCTCTTGATAATTTTTGATGGCGTAACTATCTTGCGAATACTTGAGACCAACCTTGGCAATAGCCTGAATCTTAAGAATATAATCGAGATACTTTTGTGTAGTGTGCATAAATCAACCTCACTTAAAATTATATACTTTATTGTCGACTTTACCACCCCCAATAATTGTTTCTAATTTAGGCAAATAATGTTATTATTTAAGTGTAGATTTAGGTGATTTCTTTTTGAAAGTCATACTAAAGAAGGAGGGATAATGTTAAACATTCTACTAAGTCAAGCCGAATGGACACAGATTGGTTTGATCATTGCTTGGGGTGTCTTACTAGTCCTCACTGTGGTAGTTGAAGCCTACTCAGTGGAACTGGTCTCCATATGGTTTAGCCTTGGTGCACTTGTTGCACTCATTCTAGCCATTATTAATGTTGATATTTGGATCCAATTCCTAGTATTTACACTCGTCTCCATCGTCTCACTCATCTTTGGCCGTATGCTCTTTAAGAAGCTTTTGTTGAAGAGTACAAATGAGCCAAGTAATGCTGAAAGACTGATTGGGCAAATCATCGTCCTGATTACGCCCGTGGATAGTCTCAACCATGGTTCAGGAAAACTAGGCGACGTTATGTGGACAGTTGCGGTTCACGGCGACAAAAAATTTGACGTCGGAGACAAATGCATCATCGATGCAATTGAAGGCAACAAATTAATTGTTTCAAGAAAGGAAAACTAACAATGTTATCAATTAACTTCTTATTAACTGGCCCACAAATTGTTGGGCTCGTCATCGGACTATTCTTTGTCCTCATTCTCATTATTATCGTGATTAAAAGCTTCCTTATCGTTCCCCATGCCCATTCGGTCATCGTCGAAAGATTAGGAAAATATAACCGCACACTACAACCGGGACTCCATCTCATCATTCCATTTTTAGAAAGACGGAGCCCTATTATTTCTCGTAAAGAACAAGTTTTAGATTTCAAACCTCAACCTGTCATTACAAAAGATAACGTCACCATGCAAATCGATACTGTTGTTTATTTCCATGTGACTGACTCAAAATTATATGTTTATGGTGTTGAATCACCAATTATGGCGATGGAAAACCTCACCGCGACAACCTTACGGAATATCATTGGTGATCTTGAACTCGACCAAACGCTGACAAGTCGTGACACCATCAATTCACAAATGCGTGAAATTCTTGATCTTGCCACAGACAGTTGGGGAATTAAAGTGACCCGCGTCGAACTTAAAAACATTTTACCACCACGTGACATTCAAGAAGCGATGGAAAAACAAATGCGGGCTGAACGGGAAAAACGTGAATCAATTCTTCGTGCTCAAGGAACCAAACAAGCAGCGATTCTTGAAGCCGAAGGTGAAAAAGAAAGTGCGATTTTACGCGCTGAAGCAGAAAAAATTACCCGGATTAAACTCGCTGAAGGTGAAGCAGAAGCAATTTTAAGGAGATACGAAGCGCAAGCTGATGGTATTCGCTTGATTTCTGAAGCTAATCCAACCGAAGCTTACCTAACACTCCAAGGCTTTGTTGCACTTGAAAAAGTCGCTAATGGTCAAGCTACTAAGATTATTATTCCTAGCGAAATCCAAAATGTAACAGGTCTCCTTAGTGCTTTAAAAGCTGCCGTTGACGATCAAAAATAAGGACTCATACATGAAGAAAATATTCTGGCCACGCTTTAAAGACGAGATTATCGCCTTTACTTCAACGCGAGGTGAAGGTGTTTCTAAAGCCCCTTTTGCCAGCTTAAACCTTGCCTACCATGTTGGTGATGATTTTGCCAATGTGGCTAATAATAGGAAAAACCTCTTTTCAGAATGTGGTTTCACAAAAGAAAACACTGTGATTGTTCATCAATTTCATAGTGATATTAGTCTTGAAGTCACTTCAAAAGTCGCTGGTCGTGGCTATGATAGTTTTGAATCAGGACTTGAAGCCGATGCCCTTTTCACTCGCGAAAAGGGCCTTGCGCTCGGCATCTATCACGCCGACTGTGTCCCTGTTTTCCTCTATGTACCTCGCTTAGAACTTGTGGGTGTCGTCCATGCGGGTCAACCTGGTTCTCTTTCAAACATCACAGGAAAAATGGTGGCTAAAATACTGAGTCAGTATGATGTAACCGGCGCTGATATTTATGCTTTTATCGGACCATCTCTCAAATTTGGTCACCGGCGTATTACGAAAGTAGCAGCCCTAGATATTCTCAAACAACACCCCAACTACAACTTTGCGGTTAAAGGGGTCGATCCTGAATACTTTCTTGATCTGCCTTTCTTAAACTTTATGCAACTCGTTGATTTAGGCATTCCTAGCCAAAACATTGACCTTTATGATGATTGTACATATGAAAATGCCGATGACTTCTTCTCTTATGCAAGAGAGAAAACCACCGGCAGAATGATGTCTTTTATTGTTAAACGTTAGTTAGTCAGGATACTTAGTTTTAAATAGTTTAAAAACTGGCGCAGGGACAAGCGTGTGAATGTCTTCGTGTCCAAAATAGAGTTCTTTAACCGTTCCACTAGAAATGAAAGACAACTCGCCACTTGCCATAAAGAAGACCATTTCGATTTCATCGTCAATATAACGATTGGCGGCGGAAAGTTGAAACTCGTATTCAAAATCCCCCATCGCTCTCAAGCCACGAATAATCGCGCTTGCACCATGCCTCTTTGCGTAATTAACCGTTAAAAGGTTGGTCGCATCAACAGAAACATTCGGATTATCTTTAAACACTTCCCTGATGACGGATAGACGTTCTTCAACCGTAAAGGAAGTGTTTTTATTTGGATTGTTTGCAATCAAAATAATCACGCGATCAAAAACGCGTAAAGAACGATTTAAAACATCGATATGACCATTCGTCATCGGATCAAAACTACCAGGGTACACAGCAATTTTCATATATTTCTCCACCAGATTGTGACATGCGTGATGCCATACTTGTATGACTTTATTTTACCTGATTCTAAGAAAAAGGCTAAAGGTTTATCACTTTCCAGCACAACGATCGCACTAGGCTTCAATAATTGGGCCGTATCGACAGCTTCAAGAATAGCTTTAACATCAAGATGATAAGGGGGGTCGAGAAACAAGAGATCGTAGCTTTCCTTAGTGGCACGTTGAATAAAAGAGCTATAATCTTGCCGAACAATATCGACGCCCTTTTCAATATAACTCGTATTGGTTTTGATGAGTTTTATCGCCGCGGACGATTGATCAACAAGTGTAACAGCTTCGGCTCCTCTAGACAGTGCTTCGATGCCAAGCGCACCCGTCCCCGCAAATAAATCGAGAACACGCTTACCCACGACATCGTGACCGAGTGCATTGAAAATCCCCTGACGAACAATATCTTTTGTCGGTCTAATATCTTTGTCCCCATCATAAATAATGTGACGACGACTGTATTGACCACCGACAACACGCATTTTTATATTTTGCATGAGCGATGAGTCCTAAATTTATGGAAAACTTTTTGATTGACCTCATCATATATTTGATTAAGGGCCTTTAACTGACGATTATATGCCATAACCAGTGGATGAATGTCGAGTTGATATTTAGCACTTGAAAGCAGCCGTCGTGCTTCGCTTTTTTCTTCTTCACTTCCCTTTTCATCAACTGCAATTAAGTGTTCTTGGGCGATGATAAAGGCCTTTTCTAATTCTTGGAGGACTTGATTATCCTCAATATTTTTTTCGATTTTTTTCAAAGATAGAAAAACATCACTTTTTCTTATTTGGTCACTAAGTTCGTAGCAAATCTCAATCACATCTTTTTTCATGTCAACATTATAACTTAAAAAAATATATTTTTAGAAAATTAGCACTTTAATTTAAATATTCACCTTAACTATGTTAAGATAACACCGGGAAAAATGATTATGCTAAAAATTTACGATGATAAGTACTACACCTTAAGAGCACGTTCAGAAAACGTCGCCCTCCCCCTCAGTCAGGAAGACAAGCAACTCGCACTTGATATGCTCCAACATATCAAGGAAAGCCAAGATGAAGAATTTGCTAAAATTCACAATCTTCGAGCTGGTGTTGGTCTTGCGGCACCTCAAGTTGGGGTGACAAAGCGCATCCTTGTTGTTTATTTCGAATATGAAGAAGGTGACTTTGTTACACATGTCCTCGTCAATCCAAAAATTATATCTAATTCCGTTAAAAAGGCTTATATTAGCACGGGTGAAGGCTGTCTTTCCGTCAACGAAGACTATCCTGGCCGTGTTTATCGTTCCAACAAAATCACTGTAACTGCCTATGATGTTCTCAAACAAAGTGACGTCAAAATTACGGCCAGTGGTTACGAAGCAATTGTGCTACAACACGAAATTGATCACCTCAATGGCGTCCTCTTCTATGACCGCATTGATGCTAACAATATATCCAAGTACCCTAATGCTGTCGAACTTTAGTCTTTACTTATGTAAAGTTGACCTTTAAAATAGTATTGAAGATGTTTACAAATACTATAAT